>JAIRJR010000393.1 GCA_031260575.1 Tannerella sp. | reverse complement strand
ATTCTCAATTCTCAATTCTCAATTCTCAATTAAAATGATCACCCTTTACCATTTCTTCACCAAACATAAAGCGTTTTTTTACGGGTTGCTTATTACGAGTAGTCTATTATTCATCTATTTAGGAGGTAAAGTCGAATACGAAGAAGACATTTCAAAACTCCTCCCCTCACTTGATACGGGCAGCTCGGAGGAATTGGTTTTTGCCAATCTGAAAGTAAAAGATAAAATTTTTCTACTCTTTATCCCAAAAGACGAAACCATAGATATCGAAACGCTTTCTGAAAAATGCGATCTCTTTATCGAAACCTTACTTCAAAAAGACTCACTCACCCACGATATCCAAAATATACTCTACCAAATCGACAACGACCTGATGATGTCGGGAATAGAGTTCCTGTATCACCATGCCCCCATCTTTATTGAACCGGGCATGTATGAGCAAATCGAGCGCCTGTTGACCGAAGATGCAATTGCAAGACAAATGGCTGCCAATTACGATTTGATCATTTCGCCTTCGGGAATGGTTTTTGGAAAAATGATTCGCCAAGACCCGATCGGCCTGCGAAATCTGTTTATGAATAACGGTTCATTGACTGAAAGTTTCGGAGGGAATTATAAGGTTGTCAATCAGCATTTTTTCACTCCCGATACCACCATGGCATTGGCATTCTTATCGCCTGATTTCAAAGGATTCGATTCCGGTTCGGGCACACGGTTGATCAAGATGCTTGAAAAAGAAATCGCTGTTTTTACGCGGGATCATCCGGATATCGAGATTCTGTTCCATGGAGCGCCGGTGAGGAGTGTGTTTAATTCACGCCAAATCAAACAGGATATTGCAATGACCATGGGATTATCAATGGTGATAGTCTGTTGTATCATCGGTTTATGTTTCAGAAACAAATCTACCTTGTTGATGTTAATCGCGCCGATTATCTATGGAACTTTTTTTGCCTTAACAGGTATTTATCTGATACAGGGTAAAATGTCTTTGATGGCGCTCGGAATCGGGGCTATAATTTTAGGAGTCGGATTGTCTTACTGTTTACATGTGTTGACACATTTTAAATATGTAAACGACCCTGTTCGGGTCATAAAAGACCAGACTATTCCCGTATTGATTAGTTGTCTGACTACGGTTGGCGCTTTTATGGGTTCGATGTTTACACAATCCGACCTGTTACGGGATTTTGGTTTGTTTTCTTCGCTGGCATTAACCGGCGCTACCTTATTTTGTTTGATTTTTTTGCCTCATTTTTTCGATATCAAGCGCAATTCACGTTCCGAGAAAGCCTTTAGATGGCTCAACAGGGTGAATACGTATCCGTTAGACCGGCAAATGGGGTTGATCATCGCGATCGGTATTGTCGCCGGTGTTTGTTTGTATACATCCCGGTGGGTTACTTTCGATAGCGACCTGAAGCATATCGGTTACAACAATCCGAATGTCGTACGTTCAGAAACATTGCTCGCTTCGAAAACCACAAAAGGATTTGAACAAGTGTATTATGCGGCTTCATCTGATGTGTTGGATTCGGCTTTGATGGTTAGCAACCGGATGGCGATCATGTTCGATTCGTTGAAAAGTGACGGCATGATTTATGATTTTTCACAGACGGCTACTTTGTTGATTCCTGAAAAAGAGCAAATAAACCGCATCCGGCAGTGGAAGGCTTTTTGGACGCAAGAACGAATTAACGATACGCGACAAAAATTAACTGCCGCCGGCCGGTTGAATGGTTTCAAGCCTGAAACTTTCGACCCGTTCTTCGAAACGATTGATAAAGAAGTCGTTCCGGTTTCTGTTTTTGATGCCGGCATATTACCGGAAGCATTGATGTCGAATATCATCGAATATACTGATGGCAAATATATGGTGTTTACATCCGCGCTGATCAGCCCGGAACGAAAGAATACGATAAGCGACATTATAACTAAAATTCCTCACTGTGTGGTGATTGACCCATTCTATTATACAAAAGACATGGTACAATTGATGAACGATGATTTTAATATGATCTTATGGATCTCGTCTCTTTTTGTGTTTTTTGTGTTATTATTGTGGTATCGCAATGTTTTCCATGCGCTGATTGCTTTTACCCCGATGGGGTTAAGTTGGTATATTGTGCTGGGGATGATGGGTATGCTCGGAATGCAGTTCAACTTGATTAACATTGTGATTTCGACTTTTATATTCGGTGTCGGCGTCGATTACAGCATCTATGTGATGGATGGTTTGCTGGGGGGCGCACGCCGCAATTATCGCGATTTATTAGCCTATCATAAAACGGCCATTTTTCTCTCCGCCTTTGTCTTGACGGTAAGTATTTCGTCGTTGATGTTTGCCACGCATCCGGCAATCCGTTCGATTGGCTTAATCACCTTGACCGGCTTGACTTCGACCGCAATTATTGCTTATGCGGTGTTGCCTTTCCTGTTCCGTTGCTTTGAAAAAGTTACGAAAAGAAAGTAAGTCGGGCAGTTTATTCAAAATTTCTTCAATTCAAGCAGATTTCCATCCCACTGAATATAAGAAAAATGAGTCATCCATTCGCCTGTCACCAGCAATCGGGTCTCCGGAGTTAAATTCATATCCAACATCGCATGGCAATGTCCGAAAACAAAAAAACAGATGTCCGGATGTATTTGGAGATATTTCATGGCATATTTAATCAGATAATCGGCGGGTTGGACGCAATGGGCAGGTCGATTGGATATCCCTTTTTTCCGGCTGTTTAGCGACCAGTGCAGAGCAAACCTGAATGTCCAGCGAGGGTGGATTCCGGCATATAAAAACTGACAGATTTTATTTCGAAACAAAGCCTGTAAAAAACGGAAGCCGGGTCTTTGTTCTCCAACTTCATCGCCGTGCGCCAGAAAAAAACGCTTTCCCAACAGGTCTACCGTCAGAGGCCCTTGATGAATCACAGCTCCGATTTCTTTGGGTAAATAATCGAACATCCAGATATCATGATTGCCGATCAGTAAATGTATCTCAATGCCCTGATCGGATAGTTCGGCAAGTTTCCCCAGAAAACGGACATGACCTTTGGGCACAACATATTTGTATTCATACCAATAGTCGAACATATCACCGAGAAAATAGATTGCCTGCGCATCATGCTTGATATGATCCAGCCAGCGGACTAATTTCTTTTCTGCCGCCAAAGGTTCATCTAAATAGCGGTTTCCGAGATGGGCGTCAGCGGCAAAAAATATTTTTTTCTGAGATGGATTCATTCTTTTTTAAAATGTAAAAATACGTTTCCCATTCATCATCAACATTATATCGAAAGCCTCCCTTCGTCGGCATAACTGTAATACGTTTCATCATAGAGGATGATATGATCCAATAGCTTGATGTTCATTAGCTTCGCCGCTTTCTCCAAATTGGATGTCAACAAATCATCTTCACTGCTGGGGTGTATGTTTCCCGAGGGATGGTTATGGCAAAGCAAAATGCCCGAGCATAATGTATGAACAGCTTCTTTCAAGATCAGACGCAAATCAGCAGTGGTTTCGCCTGTTCCCCCCTGGCTGATTTTAACTTTTTCAATCACTCTCCCCGAACGGTTGGTTAAGGCAATCCATAGTTCTTCGTGTCTGAGATCGCATAAAAAAGGATAGAAAACCTGAAAAGCATCCCGGCTGCAACGAATCAAATCTCTATCGACAGGCCCGGATACGCTTTTTCGCCTTGCTAATTCCATTGCTGCAACAATCGTAATGGCTTTGGCCCCGCCGATCCCTACAAATTTCATCAGTTCTTTGACAGATAATTTCCCTAACTCGCCTAAATTATGAGAAACTGTACCCAAGATACGCTGAGATAGCTGGACAGCTGTTTCCTTTGTATTTCCGGTACCAATCAGAATGGCTAAAAGCTCTGCATCACTGAGTGAAGCCGAGCCTTTGAGTATCAATTTTTCGCGTGGTCGGTCTTCCAACGCTAAATCTTTGATACGCAGCCTTTCTATATGATCCATGGTTACTTATTCGAACGCCCTATATACGAACCGTCGCGGGTATCGATTTCGACCTTATCGCCTACATTGATAAATAAAGGGACACGCACCTCGGTGCCTGTTTCGACCGTAGCTGCTTTCAGTGTATTGGTAGCTGTATCGCCACGGATACCCGGCTCGGTATAGGTGACCTCCAATACCACATGTGCAGGAAGTTCGCAGGTCAGGATGGTTTCACTTTCGGCGTGCACCATCGCTTCCACCATGTCGCCATCTTTCAAAAAACGTACCCCGTCAATGCTGTCGCCCGGTAAAGAAATTTGATCGAATGTCTCCGGATGCATGAAGTTATATCCCGAATCATCCTGATATAGAAACTGATATGGTCGTCGCTCGATACGGACTTCCTCCACGCGGACACCTGAATTCCAAGTCTTGTCAAGCACCCTGCCGGTAGTGACATTTTTTAACTTTGTGCGAACAAAAGCCGGCCCTTTACCGGGCTTAACATGAAGAAATTCAACGATAAAATAGTATGAACCCTCAAGGTCAAGACACATCCCGTTCCTAAAATCTGCTGTTGTAACCATAAAAAAAGATATTTATTATTATGTATTTAAAGGACAAAATTAATGTTTTTCTTTGAATATAACAAAAATTAAGAAAAATGCCGGCGATTCCGCGAGAATTTGACGGCCTCAAATCAAAGACCGTTCAGCGCATGGTTATCTGTACCGAAAAATAGGAATCATACAATGAAAGCTTTTTCGCACCGAATCGCTGAAAGTTTCCATTACTTTTTGAAATTTACCCCATAATATATATCTTTGTCCCCGGTTTAAAAAATAATGATCGAACTGATTCCCGCCATAGACCTGATTGACGGCAAATGTGTGCGTCTGACTCAAGGAGACTACGATTCCAAAAAAATCTACAACGAAGATCCGCTTGAAGTAGCCAAAACGTTTGAAGACCATGGCATGCGCCGTTTGCATGTCGTTGACTTAGACGGTGCGCGCGAAGGGCGGATCATCAATTACCGTGTGCTGGAATGTCTGGCATCCCGCACGTCGCTTGTCATTGATTTCGGTGGCGGCTTGAAAAGTGAAAAAGATTTGGAAATTGCATTCGACAGCGGCGCAGCGATGATCACCGGAGGTAGTATCGCAGTGAAAGAACCTGAACGGTTTGCATCGTGGCTCAGACAATACGGCAGCCGGAAAATTATTTTGGGAGCCGATGCCAAAAACAAAAAAATCGCCATTGACGGATGGCAAACCACGACTGAAAAAGAATTGATTCCCTATATCCAAGCCTATCATCAGCAAGGGATCCGGACTGTGATTTGTACTGACATCAGCAGAGATGGCTTGTTGCAGGGGCCGGCCACCGGTTTGTACCGCGAAATCCGGGAAGCATTGCCCGATATCTACCTGATTGCAAGCGGAGGCGTCAGCTCTGTGGATGATATTGAACAGTTGGAGGCAGCAGGCATTCCGGCCGTTATATTCGGGAAAGCCATCTATGAAAGACGGATACGGTTGTCCGATTTAATCCGTTTTACCGGTGCAGCCCATAAATAGCCGGGGTAGGGGAGAAAACACGCTTTTCGTACAGGCAGCGTTTATTTTCGTTTTTTTTTATAACTTTGTCGGCTAAAATTGGTCACTTTTAATCAACAATGTCAACAAAAAGAATCATACCCTGTCTCGATGTCAAAGACGGGTCAACCGTAAAAGGCGTTCATTTCGTCAACTTTCGTCATGCGGGCGACCCGGTGGAGTTGGCTGCAAATTACTGCCGGATGGGCGCTGACGAATTGGTTCTTTTGGATATTACCGCAACGCACGAAGGACGGAAGACTTTCGACGAATTAGTCAAAAACGTTGCTGCGAAGATAGACATTCCACTCACAGTGGGCGGAGGAATTAGCGAATTAAGTGATGTCGAGCGGTTATTAACCGCAGGCGCCAATAAGATATCCATCAATTCGGCAGCGCTTCGCCGTCCCGGATTGATGGATGAGATAGCATATCACTTCGGAAGCCGGACTTGTATCGTTGCCATTGATGCAAAAGAGGAACAGGGTGAATGGATTTGTTACCTGAACGGAGGACGTATCCGGACCGAAAAACGATTGTTTGAATGGGCTGAAGAAGCCGAAAAACGAGGCGCCGGTGAAATCCTGTTTACAAGTATGACTCACGATGGTGTCAAACAGGGCTTTCCGAATGAGGCTTTGGCTGAATTGGCTGATCGTTTGCATATTCCGGTGATTGCTTCCGGTGGTGCCGGCAAAAAGGAAGATTTTTATGATGTGTTCACCAAAGGAAAAGCCGACGCCGCTTTGGCTGCCGGTGTTTTTCACTTCGGAGAGATTGACATAAGCGAGTTGAAGCAGGAATTGCATGAGCGGGGGATTGCTGT
>JAIRJR010000189.1 GCA_031260575.1 Tannerella sp. | reverse complement strand
CAGCGCGAATTAGGCTTGCGTACGCAAAAACGTTTTGGCCTTGAAGAATTAGGCCGTCGTCGCGCGTTGGGCGATTTCCACGAATTGAAATTAATCGTCAAGGGAGATGTTGACGGCTCGGTCGAAGCATTGTCGGATTCGTTGATTAAACTTTCTACGCAAGAAATACAAGTCATGGTGATTCATAAAGCGGTTGGCCAAATATCCGAATCGGATATTGATTTGGCTGCTTCTTCCGACGCTATAATTATTGGCTTTCAGGTTCGGCCGGCAATGGCGGCACGTCGTTTAGCCGAGAAAGAAGGGGTTGAAATCCGCTTGTATTCCATCATCTATGATGCAATTGAAGAGGTAAAATCGGCTATGGAGGGTATGCTTTCGCCGGAAATCAAAGAAGATATTATTGGTAATCTGGAAGTTCAACAAGTCTTTAAAATATCAAAAGTCGGGACAATTGCAGGTTGTATCGTCAAAGAAGGCAAGATTAAACGTTCGAACAAAGTACGTGTAATTCGTGACGGCATTGTTATTTATACAGGCGATTTAAGTTCGTTGAAACGTTTTAAGGACGAAGTGAAAGAAGTCGTTACAGGTCAGGATTGTGGTATCTTTATCAACAATTATAATAATATCCAGGAAGGTGATATTATCGAATCATTTGACCAGATAAAGATAAAGAAAACGTTGTAAGGTGCGAGGTTTAGGGTTCAAGGTTTCGAGTTGTGTGCTTCGGGTTTTTGTATTTCGAGTTCAACATGTAACGCGTAACAATTTCTATTCAAAGTTTTTAGTTTTTATCTTTTAGTTTTTAGTTTTTAGTTTACAGTATGAACTGGTTGGACATTGTATTAGTGGTTTTGATTGTAGCTGGATTCGTAAAGGGCTACACCGATGGATTTATCAGGCAGGTCGTTTTCTTTTTTGCGTTGATTGCTGCTATTTATCTATGTTCAAAGGGTGCGGTAAATCTGAGGGGTTACGTTGTACAAACCGGATGGTTTCCTGAAGAAACCATCACTTTAGTAAGTTCTATCCTGGCATTTATCATGATAGCCGGCATAATTACCCTGGCCGGCTGGATTATTCATAAAATGATAAGCGCAACGCCGTTAAGTCTCTTCAATCATATCGCGGGCGCGTTGCTGGGTTTGGTTGTGACGATGTTGATACTTAGTTTGACATTGAATGTCCTGGAGGTGCTCGACCGTCGTTCTGCACTCATTTCACCGGAAATGAAAGTAGAGTCACGTTTTTATTTTTATTTCAAAGATTTAGTTCCTGCAATTTATCCTGCTGATTTGTTTATTTGGCATGAAGAAGAAGTAGAAGAATGAAACAAAAACGACCGAAAAAACAGACGAAAAAAGCCGACCCAGTTTTACATGAAGTTACGGGAAGGGAATATCAATACGGGTTTACGACAGAAATTGAGATGGAGATGTTCCGCCGCGGCTTGGACGAAGAGATTGTCAGGGCGATTTCTGCAAAGAAAAATGAACCGGCATGGTTGCTCGAATACCGCATCAAAGCATTTCGCCACTGGCAAACGATGCAAATGCCCACATGGCCCCATCTGACCATTCCTGCGATAGATTACCAGGATATTATCTATTATGCCGCCCCCAGAAAAAAAGAAAGCCCGGAAAACCCTGATGAGGTAGACCCTGAATTATTGAAGACATTTGAAAAATTAGGTATTCCCCTCGAAGAGCACAAGATGTTGAGCGGAATGGCGGTAGATGCGGTGATGGACAGCGTTTCAGTGAAAACGACATTTAAGGAGACATTGGCTGAAAAAGGCATTATCTTTTGCTCGTTCAGCGAAGCTGTTGAGCATTATCCTGATTTAGTGCAGCGTTACATGGGAAGTGTGGTCGGTTATCGGGACAACTTTTTTGCCGCGCTTAATTCGGCCGTTTTTTCGGATGGTTCGTTTGTTTATATCCCGAAAGGTGTGCGCTGTCCGATGGAATTAAGTACATATTTCCGGATTAATGCGATGAATACAGGTCAATTCGAGCGGACGTTGATTGTTGCCGACGATGAATCGTACGTCAGTTATTTAGAAGGCTGTACAGCCCCCCAGCGCGATGAAAACCAATTGCATGCCGCCATTGTCGAAATCATCGCCAACGAGCGTGCGGAAGTCAAATATTCTACCGTTCAAAACTGGTATCCAGGCGATAAGGAAGGGAAGGGTGGAATCTATAACTTTGTCACGAAGCGGGGACTTTGCAAAGGAGAAGGAAGCAAAATATCCTGGACACAGGTCGAGACCGGTTCGGCAATTACATGGAAATATCCGAGTTGTATTCTGAAAGGAGATAATTCGGTCGGGGAGTTTTATTCGGTTGCGGTTACAAATAATTATCAACAGGCCGATACCGGAACAAAAATGATTCATTTGGGAAAGAATACGCGAAGTACGATAGTTTCCAAAGGAATTTCCGCCGGATTTAGCCAGAACAGTTACAGAGGCTTAGTGAAGGTTTCGCCACGGGCCGACGGTGCCCGGAATCACAGCCAATGCGACAGTCTATTGTTAAGCGCAACGTGCGGCGCCCACACATTTCCTTACGCCGACATCCAAAACGAAACGGCAATCGTAGAACATGAGGCCACCACCAGTAAAATCAACGAAGAACAGCTTTTCTACTGCAATCAACGGGGCATTGATAC
>JAIRJR010000328.1 GCA_031260575.1 Tannerella sp. | reverse complement strand
CCAAAAAATAGCAAATTCGGATTTTTGGGATAATGCATTCGAATTAGGAAAACCTTATGTGCAGCCATTCAGTCTTTACGATGGAGCGCAGGGAGTGATTTTGACTTATCTTCATCTATTGTATCAGAACAACCATGCGATGTTCTTCGACAAAGCGATGGGACAATATGTATAACGTAACAATAAAGCACTATCAATGAAAACGGAACTAAGAGATTTGACTGTTATTATACCTGTTCGCCTTGACTCTGTCGAACGATTGGAAAATCTGATTTTATCGGTACAGTCCTTGCTGAAATACTTCAATACACATATCATGGTTTTGGAAGCCGCAAGCTATCCGAATGGGATCATACAAAAAATGCTTGGTAACAAAATCGAGTACTTATTTTTGGAAGACAGGGACTCCGTTTTCTACAAGACCAAATATTTGAACATCATGACGCGCAAGGTTTGTACGCCTTTGATTGGAATATGGGATGCCGATGTAATTCTTCCGAAAAAACAGATTATGGATTCGGTAGAAAAACTTCGCCAAGGCTTTGATGTCGCCTATCCATTCGATGGGCGTTGCTATGATACCTCTTTTGTTATCAGAGAATTGTATTTTCAAAACAAACGTATTGATTTTTTGACAAAGAACAAAGAAAAGATGAGCTTAATCTATGGCGATACGGTGGTAGGTGGCGCTGTGTTTGTCAATAGAGATGCTTATGTCAAAGCTGGAATGATGAATGAAAAGTTTTATGGATGGGGACCTGAAGACTTTGAATTACATGAACGGTTGAAAATTTTAGATTTAACAATACATCGAAGCAAAGGGCCAATGTTCCATCTCACCCACAGCAGGGGTAGTAATAGCTTTTTCCGTTCAATGGAACAAAATAAAAACACCAATAAAGTAAGAAGGACTACCAGACTAAGCTCCAAAGCTGAATTGTTATGTGATATAGAAAAGGGATATTTTTAATTATCCCAAAAAAATATCTATCTTTGTCAAGAATCTGAACGAATTACATACCTTAAATAATTTTGCATTATGTTCAATAGAAGACAATTTTTGAAAACATCCTTAGCCGGTGGAGCTACGGCTTTGATAGGAAATGATTTAAAAGCAGCATCCTCACGAACATCTTATGTTTCCGGAAGACCGGAAGATGAGATTCCGCGCCGGAAAGGGAAGTCGGTCTTAGGGCTTCGTTGCAATCGCATTCCGACTGTGCGTATCGGAGTAGTAGGCTTGGGACGTGGTGGTGGAGCAGTCGAAAGGCTGGCGCAGATTGCGGGGACGGAAATCGTAGCGCTTTGCGACTTGATACCTGAACGTATGACCGGAAGCCAGGCAAGCCTAAAGAAAAACGGCCGCAAAGAGGCGGTCGCCTATTCGAAAACGGATGACTGGAAGAAAATGTGCGAACGCAATGATATTGATTTGATATACAATGCAACACCATGGGAACTTCACGTTCCGATCGCCCTGTATGCGATGGATCATGGAAAGCATGTCGCCATAGAAGTACCTGCCGCACTGACCCTCAACGACTGCTGGGCATTAGTCGATAAAGCGGAAGAAAAACAATTGCATTGCATGATGCTCGAAAATTGTTGTTACGACTTCTTCGAATTGGCAACCCTCAACATGGCGCGTCAGGGCGTTTTAGGTGAAATCATTCATGCCGAAGGCGCTTATATCCATGATTTGCGCAAAAGTAAATTTGACGGATACTATAACCATTGGCGGTTGGAGTTTAGCAAACACCATACCGGAAACCCCTACCCTACACATGGCTTAGGGCCGATCGCACAGATTATGGGAATCAACCAAGGCGACCGGATGGATTACCTATCATCCGTCTCGACCAATCAGTTCGGGCTTTCGCTGTATGCAAAGAATAATTTGAAAGAAGACGAACGCATCACACTTTCAGAACGTTACAAATTAGGCGATATGAATACAACCATTATCCATACAGCCAAAGGAAAATCCCTGATGATTCAACACGACACCACCTCTCCCCGACCCTATTCGCGTATTCATTTGGTACAAGGGACAAAGGGCATGGCGGTCAAATACCCTGACGAAAAAATAGCCATTCAACCTGATTCACACGATTTTATGAAAGAAGGTCAGCAAAAAGAACTTTTAGCGAAATACGAACATCCGTTAAGCAAATACATCGGCGAACAAGCCCGGAAAGTGGGCGGGCATGGAGGAATGGACTTTATCATGGATTGGAGGTTAATCTATTGCCTACAAAATGGTTATCCATTAGATCAGTCTGTATATGATGCGGCTTCATGGTCGTGTATTGTCGAATTAAGCGAGCGTTCCGTCCTATCAAAGCGCACAGTTTCAATCCCCGACTTTACGCGTGGAGCATGGGAAGACTATAAACCCTGGCCGGTGATTGATATGAAGGAAATACTGTATGGATAATATTAGAGTGTAGTGTGTACTGAATTGTGTGGATAGTCAATCCATAAATTTACGCCGGCAAAACGCACGAATAAAGTACGGCAAAGAAGTGCATAATCGCTCCGGTCAATACAAAAAGGTGCCAAATCGCATGGGTATACCGCACTTTCTTCATTACATAGAAAATGATACCGAAAGTATAGCATAAACCGCCGATAACGATGAAAATAACACCGATGGATGGCATAGATTTGATAAATGCCGGCACCGTGAAAACCGCCAACCATCCCATCAGCAGATATAAGCCAAGCGACCACAATTGAGTGCCTTTCGTTGTTTTCTGGATCAATTTTAAAATCGTACCAAATGCTGCCAATACCCAGATAA
>JAIRJR010000259.1 GCA_031260575.1 Tannerella sp. | reverse complement strand
AAAGGAGGGCCCCAAAGCGATAATCCCGAAGTGACATAAATATGGGTTTGCTCCCGTTTTTCATATCCGTAACTGATTTCAAACATTCTCTTTGTCACCAAGTTCAAAGGCCAAACCTGCCCGTTATGCGTGTGGCCGCAAATCAGAAGGTCGGCTCCTGCTTCTACCGCCGGGCCTAATTCAACAGGCTGATGGTCAAGGACGATAAACGGCCTGTCGGTGTTTATATCCTGTGTGAGTTGAGCAATGGCTTTCCGCGAACGGACACTGCGGTCGTCACGTCCAATCAACTGAATGCCATTGGGAAGTGTCACAACCGAATCCCGCAGAACGTGAATGGGAGTGCGGGCAAGAAATCGCATACAATCCTTAATCCCGCTGATATATTCATGGTTCCCATTTGCCATATATACACCTAATCGGGCGTTTAATTGGGACAATTCTTCGTGCATCTGCTGATTTTCCACAGGCACAATGCTGTTATCTATCAGATCGCCACTGATTAAAATCAGGTCGGGCTCCTGCCGGTTGATCAAATCCACATACTTTTTCAGCTTCGACTTGACCGTTCCCAACCCAAGATGTACATCGCTGATTGCTACTACTTTGATGGAAGCGTCCGAATCTGCCAATGTTTTGTTGAACGCTAAGTTAATGACTTTTACGGAAGGATATTGATAACGGATGTAGCCATATGTTAATATGCAGATTGTAAACAGCAAAGCCGGAAGGAAGCCGTTTGGAAGCGACCGGACGAACAGCCGAAGCAAATCAAATCCTCCCAGCAACAACACCATATAAAGCGTAAAAACCAACCAGCCTGTACCCATTTCAAAAAGAATATGCGATAATGATATGGATATGCCGGCATTTCGCAACACAAAAACAAACATAAATGACAAAGCAATCGACCAGTAAACGATACTGTACAGCCATTTGCTCCATAATGGAAAATGATGCACAGTTTGTAGCCCCCGCACATAAACATAGATGTTACCTGCCAGATAGACAAGTAACATCATGATAAAAAAAACAGCCATCCCGATGATTTTCCGTTTATGAAAATGATTCCAAGTCACTTGGGTGATAGTTGGATTACGGTTTTGGGTATCCAACCGGATTATTCATAAGCGGCAATTGAGTTGCGCTCAATTTTAATGCTTTACTCAATTCGGCTTTATCCATCGAAGCACGTGGGACGGTCGAAAGCCCCACTGCCGAACAGAAGATATTGATATTCTGGCATACGATACCCGCATCAACCGAACCCATCAGTTTGGTCTGTTCGGCTGCCGGATCGCCTAATTTTTCCAGATTGATCACGATCAATAAACTTACCGGCGCCGATTTCACAAAATCCTGCTGACCGGCTACAGCGCCTCTCAAATCGCCTTTTGCCACAGGTTTTAATGAATGAGCCTGTGCGTCATAGAAATAAGCTCCCTCTGCGAAGATGGCATAAACGTCAATTTCTTGTTTGTTCGAAGCAGTTGGCGCTGTACGCCGGCCGTCTTCACGGTTTACACCGTTGGCAGCCCATAGCAAATCCGACAAATCCTGCAGGCTAAGCGCCTTCGAATCAAATTCGCGAACCGACTTCCTGTCGGCCAAAGCCTTCATTGTAGCCGAACCACGCGTTTTATTAGGAGCATTCAATTTGATCTCCTGCAAATCTTGCGCATACATACCGAATCCGGCCATACATACAATCAAAACAACAAATAATCTTTTCATAACTTTATATTTTTATTAATTCTCTATTGCAAACTTCTACAAACCCTGTTTTTCCGTCATTGCAAACGCAGTGAAGCAAACCATAAAATTGATAAACAACAGATTGCTTCGGGCTATCGCCCTCGCAATGACGCTTACGGAGGGTTTTTAGAAATATCCCATTCTCAATTATTCTCTACCATTTCACAAACGCCGCCGCCGCCAGGTAATCATAACACATCTTCAACGATTCAAGCGGAGTATAAGTATATTCCTCCTGTTCAACATAATAGTCTTCAACACCAGCCGTTCTGAACAAATTGAAAACGTCTTCGAGTTCAACATGCCCGCGTCCCATTTCGATAGCGACTTTGGACTTGACATTCGTATCACGAATATGCAAACACCCGAAACGTCCGGGATAAAGCGTAAGATAGGCGCGATAGTCGGCCATCTCATTGGCAACGTGCCCAATATCCATCTGAAAAGCTACAAGCGCCGGGTCTGTCAGCTCAATATACCGTTGGTAAGGAATCTGGTTTCTGATGGCGCGAAATTCTTCGCGGTGATTGTGATACCCGAATTTCAAACCATGCTGCTTTGCCAATTCACCAATCCGGTTAAACGTATCGGCCAACTTCTCCACCTGGCTGATTTCATTGTATCTTGTGCCGGGATACCCTGCCTGTACGATCCATTTACTTCCCGCTTCGCGTGTGTCGGTCATATTTTTCTTTACGGCATCCCAGGCTTCGGCCGTATCATTCGTATAAACACCGAAACCGGTATGCGAACTTGTCATTTTCATACCCAGACCGGCAAGGCGCTGACTGAATTCTTTGGGCGTTAAGTCAAAAAATTTCCCGTTCGCGTAACCATACGTTTCAATAAAACTGTACCCCATTTTGGCTACTTCCTCAAGGGTTGCATCCCGGTTTTTCGCCATATCTTCACGTAAACTGTAAAGTTGGATGCCGATTTTCTTTTTGATCGTTTGCATTTTTCCCGCCGGCATGGCATTGAGCAAATTACCCGGTGCGACTGTCGAGGCGGCTGCCGTGACAGCAGTGGCTTTTAAAAAATTTCTTCTGTTCATTAAGATATTATTAATTAGTTATTCAATAGTTCGTCCGAACAAAGATAATTGTATTTTTTGAAACTACCGTTTTTTTTTGCATTTCATCGAAAAAAAAATTATCTTTGCGAAAAATAGTAGCGTTATGGCAATGTATTTGGACCCAAAAATCGATGTGCTTTTCAAAAAGATATTCGGAGAAAATAAAGAGCTGTTAATTAGTTTTTTAAATTCATTGCTGCCGTTAAAAGACGGACAGGAAATAGTTGAGATTGAATATTTGACGCCCGAACAGGTACCCGGCACATTACTTGGTAAAAATTCGGTAGTCGACGTAAACTGTGTGGATAATACCGGTCGAACATTTCTGGTAGAGATGCAGTCGGAGTGGACCAATGTATTCCGGAAGCGATTATTATTAAACGGATCGAAGGCCGTCATAAAGCAGTTAGACAAGAAATACGCGGAAGACAGGGCAAAAAAGTATCAAAGTTTTAAGCCCGTATATGTTTTGGCAGTAGTAAACGCTTCTTTTTCACAAGGGAAAGACTGGTATCACCACTTACAGATTATGGATTTCAAAAATCCTGATGTGGTAATTGATGGTTTGGATTACGTTTTATTGGAATTGCCGAATTTCACACCCGAAACCTGGACGCAAGCCCATAAAAAGTTAGCAGTCCTGTGGATGCGCTTTTTAAAGGAGATAGACGGTTATTATGAGCAATTGCCTGAAGAGCTGACTTCAAACAAATTAATACTCAGCGCCATCAAACTGTGTGAGGAGTCTGCTTTTTCGCCGGCCGAAAGAGAAATTTACGAGCGCGCCGAAGATGCGGTGATATGGCAAAACAGTATTAAGTACTTGGAAGATGAAGTGGTTGAAGCCAGAAAATCGCTTGCCGAAAACAAAAGAACACTTGCTGAAAAAGACAAAGAAATACAAGAATTAAAAAAACAGCTACGAAAACAAACAAATGAGTGATTCGCGGTGCGAATCACTCATTTGCCATTTATTTTAAGAATTCTCCGGGCGAAGTTTGCGGACGACGGCTCCGGTACGCCACATTTCGCTTTCGCGCAACGATTTCAGTTCCTTTTCAAGACCTTCGCGATAGTCGGGTTTGCTGTTGGTATCGATCGAACGTTGCGCTTCATTCCCGCAAGCCACCTCCTTATACA
>JAIRJR010000233.1 GCA_031260575.1 Tannerella sp. | reverse complement strand
TTGTCTATTGACGGGAATGAACTGCGAATAACAATACCTGAACAATGGTTTTCAGAAGCGGCTTACCCTGTAATTGTTGATCCTGTTGTTGGGACAAATACAATTGGAAGTCAGACAATTTGGTATGACCCAGATAATGAGGATTACTATGAATTGTTCAATGAATTTAGATTTGGATTAAACAGATTTTTGATACCTGAAACTTTTATTGGAAACGCAACTGCTTATGTTTACGCATACCATACTGATTATTGGGGACGCTGCCAACCCATTATTTTTTCTGATAATAATAATGTACCACAAACAAGACGTTCATCAAATGAGGGAACTTTTGATATAGAAGTAAGAAGCGGGAAACCTGCGGGGTGGCGTTCTGCCAGTATTAGAACTAATACAAGTTTAACAAGCGGGACGTTTATTTGGTTTGGCGTATATTGTGATTGGTTCGCCATGCGTTTTGACTGGGGTGCAAAATGTTATAGAGACGGATGGGAAGAAAGCGGCTTGCCGAATACTTACCCCTTATGGAGGGCTGATAATTTTTATGATTTTAAGCTGTCTATGTATTTTGAATATACCAATGCACAAAACTACATTAGAACCCTAACGCAGGGGGTAAGTTTATCTGATAACAGAAGAATGATTGCAGACTATAAGCGAAACACAACACATACAGTAAGAGCAACTGCAACGCCAAAAGGTATACGGCTCTTTTTATTAACGATTGTAGAAGCAGTTAGGGGAATGGATAAAATTGCCGTTTCAGTTTTTTACTTTCGGTCATTGTTGGAAAAAGCCACAGCTACAGAAAATGCAAACTCAATAAGGTTGTTTTTTCGTGGTTTGTTTGAAAATGTAAAAATATCTAGCGAAGAAAAAAGCGGTTGGATTATTCCACATAGATTAACTGAAACAGTCCATGCGGCTGATAGGGTTTCTCGTGGGCTTATGCTGCTTGTCCGCATTGTTACCGGGGCTTTTGTCCGGGATTACATTATTGGGCGGTTTCTCAAAGCACGTTCTGAATTGGCTTTGAAGTCTTGCATAACAAGAGAAATAGTTTTAGATAGCCGTATTTATTAGGAGTTGAACATGGGGAAGATTTATAAAGGGCAGTCTGCTTTACGCATAACGCTTAAAACATTTACCGATTTGGAAGGGATAGAAAAGGCAGTAATTCTTTACAGAAAACCTAATAAACAAACTGGTGAATTCTCTGCGGCTGTTACCGACCCAAAAGAAGGGGTTATAAGCCATGAGTGCATCGAGGGGGAGATAGATATTTCCGGCTGGTGGGCGTTTTGGGCTTTTGTTACTTTTGCCGATGGCAGGACTGCTATTGGGGAAACGGCGAAAGTATACGTTTGGCGGCAGGGAAGATGAGGCGAAGAACTGTTGAGGAACGCTACAGGGATAATGTCCGCAAGCAGCAGAAAACGCTTGAGGAATACGCAGACCATGAAATTGAATGGGCGGATGATCTAATGAGGTGGTATGGATTGCAAAAAAAAAAATGCCTGTTGGTGAATATAGAGCCTGTGCCTTTTTCAAGAATAAAGAATACTTGCGCAAGCCGGGGTCGTTGACATTGCTTTATGAAATGTTTTGGCGGTGTCATAGAGAACTGCCGAATGTAACAAGAGAAAACGCTTTTGATATTCTAAGTTTCCGTTTCAAAATGTACGCTCAAGTATTAAAAACAGGAGGTTATGATGGCACAACAGATTGGTGATGAAAGTATCTATCTGCGGCTTCAACAATTACAGAAAGGATTATTACAGTTTACAGATACTACAAACGCTTACAGGCTTTTGACCGAACACGGCAAGGATATTCGCTATAATGCCCTTTGGAAAAAATGGGTTGTATGGAATGGCACACGGTGGGAATTAGACGATGGGTATTTAATACATGACCGGGGGCTGCAAATGGTACGCGGCATCTATCAAGAACTGCTGAAAACAACAGATTTACGGGACAGGCTGGACATTGAAAAACACGCCATGCAAAGTGAAAGCGCAAGGCGGCGAAAGGCTGTGATTGAAGTGGCCTCATGGATACCGGAGTTGAATATAAAGACCGATGACCTTGATAAAGATCCGTGGCTGTTCAATGTCAAAAACGGAACCATTGATTTGAAAACAGGAGAATTGCGGGAACATAGACAGGAAGAATTGATTACACGGATTGCCAATGTGGAGTATGACCCGAACGCCGATTGCCCTGCATGGAAAAAGTTCATCATGGAAATAATGAACTATAACACGGAGTTAATTCACTTTATTCAAAATGCGGCGGGATGGGCTATTACCGGGGACACATCAGAGCAAACCATGTTTATATTATTCGGCACTGGTGCAAATGGAAAAAGCACGTTTCTAAATACAATTATGAATTTGCTTGGAGAATATGCTATTGCAACACCTACGGAAACATTCATGAGAAAATCGGGTGATCAGATTACCAATGACATAGCAAGGCTTAGAGGTACACGGTTCGTTACTACAACAGAAGCGGAGCATGGAAAGCGGCTGTCCGAACCATTGA
>JAIRJR010000195.1 GCA_031260575.1 Tannerella sp. | reverse complement strand
CGTCGCGTCTTATGCTGAAAATCGTGATATTGTTGCTTTGAGAAAGATTTACGACACGTTGTTGAGTGGATATAGAGACGATGTTGAAAAATACGCAGGAAACAAAACCGAACAGAATGTATTAAGGCATATTCTCAAAAACGGTTGGCGTTATGGAGGACAGCGGATAAAATTTGAATGTTTTGGAGAATCAAATTATAAATCTCGTGAAGTTGGCGAAGCATTCCGTACATTAGAAAAAGCAATGGTTTTAGAGCTTTGTTATCCAACAGCATCAACCGATGTTCCATTGTCGCCTGACTTAAAAAAGTCGCCAAAACTGCTGTGGCTTGATAGTGGAATTGTGAATTTTATTGCAAAAAATCAATTAGAACTTTTTGGCACACAAGATATTAGCGAACAATGGAAGGGCAAAATTGCAGAACATATTGTCGGGCAGGAACTTTTGTCTCATAATGATTCTGTTTTGGCACAACGCAATTTTTGGGTACGAGATGCAAGAAACTCGCAAGCAGAACTTGATTTTGTAATTCAAACAGAGCAACAACTTATTCCTGTGGAAGTAAAATCAGGGCACAATTCAAAAATCAAGTCAATGCACCTGTTTATGGAACAATCCCGCAGTAATTTTGCAATCAGATTTTGGAACAATCCAATGCAAAAAGACATTGTAGAGCTTTCGTCAGGCAAGAAATACATTTTGCTGAGTTTGCCGTTTTATTACACAGAGACAATAGGTAATATATTGAATATTAACAATATTTCATAAGGTGTTGTCTGCCTGAACAGGAATTCCGCTGTCAAAATCTTTTTTCACACAAGGTGGAAAAAAAGAAAAATAATGCATCAATTCTTTTTGTGAGGGAGTATAATAATCTTCGGTAGCCACTTCCACATTTTGAGCGATAAGTCCGCCTTCCAACATATAGGGATCACATGGCTTGAAAAGGAAAATAGACATATATATGTGCGGTATATTTATTTGTGTTTTACAACATGTATTTTGTTTTTATCCTTTATAACCCTACCTTTTCGCTAATAAATCGAAAAGGCAGGATCGTGTCAAGGTTATTTTGCCGTCTTCGAGAGGAATATCATAAGGTGATTCCCATTTTCTCCATTAAAAAGCAGGCGTTCATGTTTTGTGCAATACCTTCTAATAACCGGTATGAAAACGTCAGATTATCGCCTGAAATAGCTGCTTCAAAACGGTAATTCTTGATTTCACCGGGGAAATCCTGCGCCAACGAACCCAAAAGGATATCGTGTGTCGCTATGATTCCGCATGTATTTTTTGCAATCAATTGTTTCATCAGCGCAAGCGAACCTTTTTGTTTATCGTCCGAATTGGTACCTTTCAGGATTTCATCAAGGATGACAAATAATTTCTCGCCTTCATTGAGCCGGTCGATGATCATCTTTAGGCGTTTCAATTCGGCAAAGAAATAAGATTCATTGGCTGTCAGCGAGTCGGCAGTCCGAAGGCTGGTAACCAAATGTGCGGGATAGACTGTCAACGATTCGGCACATACCGGTAATCCCAAACAGGCCAACAAGAAATTGACGCCGGCAGTGCGAAGATAGGTACTCTTCCCGGCCATATTAGCGCCCGTGATAACCAAAAAATATGGGTTCTTTTCGATCCATAAATCATTTCGCACACATAAATCCCGGTGTACCAAAGGGTGTCCCATCGCTTTTCCTTTCATCTCGAAATAGTTGCCGGAAATTTCCGGATAAGTATAGTCCGGATGATTGAAGGCAAAACATCCCAACGAACACATGGCATCCATACAGGCAATGGCACGAAACCATTGATCAAACTCTTTGGCATACGTTTCCACCCACTGTTCCAATTGCATCACATGCCGTATATCGCGCATATACAATAGATTTAATAAAATACCGGCTAAACTGAATCGCTGATCCAACGCCCCTATGATTTTTGACAGATGACGGATAATACCCGAAACCCGTTTTCCCTTGGTTATGACCATATTTTGATATTGTTGCAGCAATATTGAATTAAACTGCTCCAATTCAATCATTTCTACTAATCTCGAATAGGTCAGGAGTACTTTTTCGATTTTCTCGACGGATTGAAGAAATGGATGTATGCGTGGCAAGTCGATATTTGCAATCAGGAAAGCGAATGCCAACATGACCCACAGAAAACCAAAAGGAACAACTCCCGCAAAAAAACCGGCTGTCACGCCTGTCCATAACAAAGGAACAATCCAAATCCAAATTTTCCGGATGACGCTTCGGGCAAAATATGTCCGGCTCGTTGTCAAAGCATGGAGGCGCTCTGTCTTGTCATCATGGTCTTCCCCGATTTTCCCGTTTACAAAAAAACACCTGCGAAAGTGTTCTTTTTCTGCCAATTCCTTTACTGCTTGCTGGCGATCAAGGATTTGCTGTTTCGTATCCAAGGGTTTGGTAAACCAATCAATCAAACAGGCTCTTCCCTGGCGGGTAACCGTCCTGTTTATGCTCTGAAATAGAGATTGATCGCCGAATATATCCAAATCCAAAACGAATGAATGATGCGAATCAGCCGCTTCGGCAGCTCCATCGAATGCGCTGAAATCATAATCCAAACCCTTCAATTCGTTGGTGTCCATCTGGAGATTGGCATCTGCAAAGTCTTTTCTATCAGATAATTTGGTGTGATAAACCATAAAAATACCAAATGGAACAGCAAAGACAAACAAGATCCCTATTAAAATCATCCGGTCATAATCCCTACAAAACCAGATCGTGGCAATTGCTGCAACAAACAACAACAGACGAACCGTGCCCAACCGGTGAATCGCCTTCTTCAGCGCCTCTCTTTTCGCTGTAAAAAAAGTGATTTGAGCTTGATAAAAAAGAAATAATGGCTCCATATTTGCTATCGGAAATGCAAAGATAACGATTGTTTATCAGAATTACCCAAATTTCATTTGAACTAATTTCGATAACATCGCCTTTTCGGCTGATAATGACTAAATAAGACGGCGAAATCAGTTCAATAGAAGAAAAAATCTACCTGCGGGTATTTTTTTCCTCCGATTTCATGTATTTATGTTTTTTCTGTTTATCTTTGTAACGTTTTTAATTTAAATTAATTTTTGTTTTCATGGAAAATAGCTCCATTGTGAAATGGGGCTTTTTTTTCGATGTTTATTCAAAAAAAATGGAAATAAAAATCCCATATTCCGAGAAAAAGCGTACTTTTGTACGCTATTTAATTTACTTTTAAAATTTCAATTATTTAATTCAAAAAAACAAATGAAGAAGCACAATTTTTTTGCAGGTCCCTCAATTTTAAGTCAGTACACGATTCAAAACACAGCTGACGCGATACTTAATTTCGCTGATACGGGATTATCGTTGATGGAAGTTTCGCACCGGGGGAAAGAGTTTATTGCGGTTAGCGACGAAGCACGCAGTTTGGTAAAGGAATTATTGGATGTACCCGATTCGCACGATGTCATTTTCCTCGGAGGTGGCGCAAGTTTGCAATTCTGTATGGTTCCTTATAATCTACTTAAAAAGAAGGCCTCCTACCTTGATTCAGGGTCATGGGCATCAAAAGCCATCAAAGAAGCCAAAATCTTCGGCGAAGTAGAAGTCGTCGCATCATCAAAATCGGTTAATTATTGTTATATCCCTAAAGACTACACCGTTTCCCCTGATTCGGATTATTTCCATATCACAACAAATAATACAATCTTTGGCACACAGTTGCATGCCATTCCGGAAGTATCCATCCCGTTGGCCGCCGACATGTCGTCCGATATCTTTTCACGCCCGATTGATATATCGAAATTCGACATCATCTACGCAGGTGCGCAGAAGAACTTAGCGCCTGCAGGCGTTGCCATTGTGATTGTCCGCAAAGACGCCTTGGGGAAAGCCGGACGTCCGATCCCTTCGATGTTAGACTACCAAATACATATTGACAATGAATCCATGTACAATACGCCTCCCGTAGTACCTGTTTTTGCAGCATTACAAACACTCAAATGGTATAAAGAATTGGGTGGTATCGTTGTCATGCAAAAGAAAAATGAAGAAAAAGCGGCTATCCTATATGACGAGATAGACCGTAACAGACTGTTTACCGGAACAGTAGCCGTCGAAGACCGCTCGTTGATGAACATTTGTTTTGTCATGAACGACGAATATAAAGCGTTGGAAAATGATTTTGCTTCATTCGCATCCAAAGCCGGAATGGTCGGCATCAAAGGACACCGCTCAGTCGGCGGCTTCAGGGCTTCCACTTACAACGCACTACCCATCGAAAGCGTTAAAGCTTTAGTCGAAACGATGCAGGCATTTGAGAAAAGTGTTTAGTGATATACAAGAAACCGGAAACAATTAATGTCAAACAAATATCATAATGAAAATATTACTCGCAACAGACAAACCATTTGCAGCCATCGCCGTAAATGGGATTCGTAAAGCAATTGAAAGCGCCGGAATGGAATTGGCGCTATTGGAAAAGTACACCCAAAAAACACAATTATTAGATGCGGTAAAAGATGTGGATGCCATTATCATTCGCAGCGACATCATCGACAGTGAAGTGATAAATGCAGCACAACAATTAAAAATTGTAGTTCGTGCAGGCGCAGGATACGATAATATCGACCTTGCTGCTGCCACAGCACATGGGGTATGTGTGATGAATACGCCCGGACAGAATGCCAATGCCGTCGCCGAACTGGCGCTCGGCATGATGGTTTACGGCGTTCGCAACCTATTCAACGGCACCTCCGGTTCGGAATTGATGGGTAAGAAATTGGGTATCCATGCGTATGGTAATGTCGGACGCAATGTCGCCCGGATCGCCAAAGGTTTTGGGATGTCGCTTTATGCCTATGATGCATACTGTCCTGCCGAAACCATCGAAAAAGACGGTGTAACCGTTTTAAATTCAGCCGGAGAGTTATACGAAACATGCCCGTTGATTTCGCTTCACATCCCTGCAACACCGGAAACGAAAAAATCAATCAACTACGAACTGTTATCCAAGATGCCGAAAGGTGCGCTGTTGATCAATACAGCTCGCAAAGAAGTCGTCAACGAAGCGGAATTGGTCAAACTGATGGAAGAACGCGCCGATTTTAAGTACATGACCGATGTTTTACCGGGTAACCATGCCGAATTGGCAGAAAAATTCCCCGGACGTTATTTCAGTACCCCGCAAAAGATTGGCGCCCAAACTGCCGAAGCCAATATCAACGCCGGCATTGCAGCCGCCAATCAAATCGTAAAATTCTTTTTAGAAGGCGACAGAACCTTTCAGGTGAATTGAAAATTGAGAATTGAGAATTAATTTTTAATGAAAATCAAACCATTCAGGGGGATCCGTCCTCCAAAAGAATTTGTTGTGGATGTACAATCCCGTCCTTACGATGTGCTTAATTCGGAAGAAGCACGCGAAGAAGCAAAGGGAAATGAAAAGTCACTCTACCATATCATCAAACCGGAAATCGATTTTCCACCGGGAACCGACGAGCATGCACCTGAAATATATGAAAAAGCAGTAGAAACTTTTAAAAAATTTCAAGACAAAGGCTGGCTCGTTCA
>JAIRJR010000174.1 GCA_031260575.1 Tannerella sp. | reverse complement strand
TGAAGAGATTTGCAATTTTTTTGGCGGTATTTTTCGGGTTATACCATGTAGCATATTCACAACGTGTGCTTGATTACAGGGATCAAACCCGGGCGTTAAGCGTGTTCAGCGATAAAGACACGGAAGTCATCAATGCAGGTGGAGCGCAGTCAGGGATCACTGTTTTTTGCACGAACACGTTATCCCTCAGTTTCGACTCGAATGTAGACCGGACTGTGGATGTTTATAACAAGGAAGAAAGGGGTGGTCTTACCTATTATTATATACGTTTTACGGTCGGACGATTCCGGGGGACAAACTACGACGGCAGGGTATTGGAAGTGCTTGCTCCGGGATTTTTGCCGCTCAAAATAAAACTTGATTTGCAACCAAGTGAATCGAAATCGTACGAAATATACGACCCTAACGCTACAGTCGGCGTCGGTTGTTTCTACGAGAATTTTAATGCTGCGACCGAACTGTTTAAAAAATCATTGTACACTGAAGCGAAGGAAAAATTCAACCTGTCAAAAGCATGTACGGATTATCAGGAAAGTGCAAATGTAGGTTATATATTGGAGGCCATCGATTCGATTCTGGTTTTGCGCACAAGAGGGGATTATTTTTTCGATCTGTCGAACTACAATGAAGCGTACAATGCGTATCAAAAAGCGATTGGCTACAACAGTTCGGACGAATATGCCCTCGCCCGAAGCAGGGAATCCAGGGGAAAAATCGATGAAATCTGTACAAACTATTTCAACGAAGCTGAAAGTTATTTTTATCAAGGCAAGTACCAAGAAGCGCTGCCACTCTATGAAAAGATGTTGGATCTGTCATGCAGCAATAACCGGGCGGTCAATTTAAGGCTGTTGGAAACCAGAAAAAACATTGTCGACCGCCAACAAAGGGCGCAGGTTGTTCTTTATGAAGCTGCAGACAACACGCTTTACGGTCTTTCCTACGGCAAATATTCGCAATTGAAATTTGGATCTTATATTTCCCTGCGGTTTAATGCCGAATTATTCAAGGCTATCAGTGGAAAAGATGATAATGAAGAAGCACAGCCTGAAGTCAATTTATCCTTCGGATGGACGCGAATGTTAATTCCGGAAGCAGGTTTGTTTCTCGGATTGGGATATACGGGAGTAGGCAAATGGAGTAAGAATGACGCTGACGGACTTCAACATACGCTTTTCCATGCGGTTTCTCCCGAAGCAGGCTTACTGTTCAAACTCGGACCTATTGCCATACGTTATACATTCCAATACCGGTTTGCCTTAGATAACGAGAATCAGGATTATATCGGAAGAATTAGGCATGTGGGAGGAATAGGGATTTGTTTTTAAACTGTGTTTTTTTATGTGATTGATATGATTTACAAATAGATAATTAGATAAATAGAAAATATATGAGTTACGACAGCGCATTAGATGAACTGAAAATCTCAACGGCAAATTTGTCGGATGAGTTGCAAAATGCGATTTACATAGCACGGGAATATGCAAAAGAATCGATGAACGATTCCATTATGCCGGCGCATTTGTTAAAGGCATTATTACACAAGGATGTAGGATTAATCTCATTCATTGAGCAGATCGACAAGGACTATTATTATCTTCTGGAATGGGCTGATATTCAAATCAGTTTCTATCCCAGAGCATCTAAACAATCGGATATTTATTTTTCCGATCCGGCACATGCTGCATTAAGAGAAGCAGCAAGCTACAAGATCAGGTTCGATCTCGACCGGATCACGCCGGTCTGTCTATTGGCTTCCATAACGACGCCGGGCGTGGGTTTCACCTACGAGCAATTAAAAACGATGCCGCTTACGACACAAGAAGTTATGGATGGAGCAGCGACAATAGCGCCGCAAACGACCAAAGGCGGTACCGGTGGGGCAAGCCCAAGCGCCGGAAAGATCGCCACAGGTTCATCAAAAGCCATACAAAAATACTGTCTCAATAAAAATGCACAGGCTGCAGCCGGAGCAATCGACCCTGTCATCGGGTTTGAAAGCGAGATTGCCGTTATTTTTGAAGTGCTTGGGCGTAAAACCAAATCCAACTTATTGATAACCGGCGAATCGGGTGTCGGTAAGACAGCGTTGATCAACGGGTTTACACAATGTATCCAATCGGAAGAAGCGCCTGATTTTCTCGCCAATGCGACCGTCTACGAACTCGACCTGGGAGCGATGTCGGCCGATTCGAATTATAAGAGCGAAACCGAAGACCGTTTTAAAAGTATCATCGACGACCTGCAAGCCGGCGATAACACAATCTTGGTGATCGAAGCAGTCGACAAATTGATGGATAAACACGGTTCGTTATCCGGAGCATCCGCTATCCTGAAACAAGCGCTCAACAAGGGGAACCTCCTGTTATTGTGTACGGCTTCCATTGATGGATATACGAAAAATATTGAAACCGACAAGGAATTTGTCCGTAAGTTTGAAAAGATTACCGTCGAGGAGCCGAACGCCGACCATTGCTTCCGAATACTGAAAGGTTCGGCCAAACTGTATGAAAAATATCACGAACTGACTATTTCCGATGCAGTGCTGATAGACGCTATCCGGTTGGCCAAACGCTATCTGAACGAAAAAGCGCTACCGGATTCGGGATTTGACCTGATCGATCGTACCATGTCGATGATCCGCACCATGAACAGTATCTCCCAAAAAGATATTCAAGCCCTGCAGGAAAAATTAGAACAATTAAGAATTAAGAATTACAAATTAAGAGTGGGAGATAATCCCGGCGAAGAGGAGGCGGAGGAAACTCCCCCTTTGAAGGGAGCAGGGGGATGTCTAAATGAGGAAGACTTGATGACGCAACTCAACTGGCTCCACTATGAAATATTCAATAAAGTCAGTTGCCTGCTTATCGCCCAGTTGGAAGATGATGTCGATTTCTCAAAGATTGAAACAAGCGCCGAACGGTTCGACTATTTAGAAAAGGTTTTAGCCAAATTAACCGAGTTGGCAACCGAAAAACGGACAGCAGTCGACAGCTCCGACCTGTATGCCGTCATCGCCAAACAAACCGGAATCCCGCTCGGTAAGATCCAATCGAAAGAACGCGACAAGTTGGTCAATGCCGAAGCCATCCTCAGAAAACGTGTTGTCGGACAAGACCATGCAATTAAAATCATTCTCGATGCCGTATTTGAGTCGCGTTCCGGCTTGAATAAGAAAGGACAACCGATGGGATCGTTCTTCTTCCTCGGGCCGACCGGTACCGGAAAAACAGAATTGGCGAAAGCGTTGGCCGAATTTTTATTCCAGGACGAATCGGCCATGATCCGCTTCGATATGTCCGAGTTTAAAGAAGAACATTC
>JAIRJR010000169.1 GCA_031260575.1 Tannerella sp. | reverse complement strand
TAAAAATACAGCATTAACTAAACTGCGGATAAACAATAATCAATTAGATACGTTGGATTTAAACCACAACAAGGCATTAAGGGAATTGCATGTGCGGAATAATTTTCTGACTACACTCGAACTGAACGAACATCCTGCATTGGAAGAGGTATTGAGTGATAATAACAGGCTGAAAACGTTGACAATCGGAGCGAGTGGTGCGTTGGTGATTTTGAATGTAAGCATGAATCAATTGGAAGAAATTGATTTATCAGGAACTCCTGCTTTACGGTGGCTGAACTGCTCGGAAAACCGGTTGGACACGCTCAGCTTATCAGGAAATAAGGCGTTAGAAGGTTTGTTTTGCAACGATAACCGGTTGACTTTATTAGATGTAAGCGGGAATAGTGCATTGAGGGAGTTGTATTGCGGGCGTAACCTGTTGGATACATTGGATGTCAACCGAAATCTTGCCCTTACGGATTTGAATTGCGGAAGTAACCGTTTGAAAGCGTTGGATGTAAGCATGAATACTTTGCTGACGGAAATAGAATGTAGCATTAATTTGCTTGCTTCGCTGGATCTGACTCAAAATAAGGCGCTCAATAAAGTTTACTGTAACATCATGTCCTCACTTACATCTGTTTATTTAAGAAAAGCAGATTCCTATCCGGTTATTCATCATATGAGTGCTACATTAATTATCTATACGGTAGACGAATTGACAGGAGAAACAGCGATCAAGCCACCCTCTGAAGAGGTCAAGGCAACCGAAGCCAAAGAAATTGTCTTTATCGATGGGAAAAAACCGGTTCCGGAAAGACCGCTTACTGCCCGTGAAATTTATTACAACGAAGCAAGAAGAATGGAAGAATACCTTAAAATGGAAGAAGCCAAACGATTGGAGGAAGCTGCCCGAAAGGAGGCGATTAAGAATTATAATGGTTCTATCGAAATCTCGGATGCTTCGTTCAGATCCTATCTGATAGAGGCGTTTGATGTCAATCATGACGGTGAAATATCCGGTCAGGAAGCACGTTTGGCGAAAATTTTGGACTGTTCGGAAAAGGGAATAACAAACCTTCAAGGCATTGAATACTTCTCTTCGCTCGAAAAATTGATCTGTAAGGGGAATGCGATCGATCGGTTGGATTTAAGTTATCATCCGCTATTGCAATCGCTGGATTGTTCACGGAACAAATTATACAAGTTGGATGTAGCACAAAATCAGGCATTAAACGAGATCCGGTGTTTTGAAAATAATCTGATTGTAATGGATGTGAGCCGGAATCAGCAATTGAAAGTGTTGGATTGCAGCAGTGTTCGTCTGATCAAATTGGATGTCTCAGCCAATACACAATTAAATGTTTTGATATGTCACAACAACCACTTAGAAACATTGGATATTTCCCGGAATCTGAATTTAGACAGTTTGGTTTGCAGCAGAAACCAGTTGAAAACGTTGAATTTAATTCAAAACAATCGCTTGGTTCACTTGAATTTTGGTGGAAATCAATTGAATATGATCGACCTTTCGCGAAACACGGCATTAACGGAATTGATCTGCAATCAAAACCAAATCACTACGATCGATTTAAGTTTTAATACCCAATTGGAAAAATTGAATATCGGTCAAAACCTGTTATCGATCATTGATATTAGTAAAAATCAAGGACTAACCGACTTATATTGCGGAGGGAATCGCATCTCGGATTTAGACCTCAGTAAGAATCCGGCGTTGGTACGGTTGAACTGTTCGGACAACCTATTGAAGATTGTCGATGTCAGAAAGAATTTAAAAATGAAATCTGTAGAGACGGCGCCCATGCCCACTATAGAAACCATTTTTTGTCCACGCGAAGTCGTGTACTCCAGGATGCTATACCCACTCAATGCGACAATAAAGTATTAGTAATTAATGATTAACGGTTAAAAAAATGGAATATTTAGATCAACTACTGGAAGAAGCAACCAATTCGGAAATTACGATGTACACGGCAGTAATCCGTTTACTTTTCAGTTTTCTGATGGGTGTGATTATTGGTATTGAACGCCAATACCGGCGTCAGGAAGCCGGATTGCGCACTTTTACGCTTATTTGTCTGGGCTCGACTGTGGCCATGCTGGTATCCATTTGGATTCCATTGAGTTATACAGGTTTGTTGGGCGGCGATCCCGGCAGGATTGCTGCACAAGTATTGACCGGAATAGGCTTTCTGGGCGCCGGCGCCATCATTCACAGCCATGGCAGTATACATGGGCTGACTACTGCCGCATGTATATGGGTTACGGCTGTTATCGGACTTGCTGTGGGGGCGGGAATGTATATTCCGGCATTTATCACCACATTATTAACCGTTTCCGTATTGATTTCATTGGAACGTTTGGAGAAACGAATGTTTTTAGATGGGGTCAATAAGATATTAACCATCGACTGCTCAACCTCAGAGCCGGATTTGAGATTGATACGTCAAACATTGGTCTCTCAAAAAGTCTATATCGTAACCACATCATACGAACATGATTACCTCGAAAACAAATCGACGCTTACCTATAAAGTCAATGTGAAAGCCATATCGTCCTACAAAGATATTTTTGCTGCAATCCATGATCTTGGATATATAACCCATATCAAAATTCAAGCGTAAACAAACTGTTTATCAATCGGAAAATATCGGTACATAAGGAGAATAATTCAAAAGAAAAATGTATTTTTGCAGAAATAATTTAAAAAACGCACCATGGAACAGCAGACATTTAGTTGGAAAAAGCTATCAATCACATTATTGAGAGTAGGTATCGGATGGCATTTTTTGTATGAAGGCTTATCGAAGTTATTAACTCCCGAGTGGACAGCTACGGGCTATTTGGCTAACTCAACCAGTTTCATCAGTGGTTTTTACCAATGGATGGCTTCGTCATCCACATTGATGGGGGTTGTAGACATTTTGAATGTTTACGGGCTTATTTTGATCGGATTGGGTTTGTTCTTCGGGGCATTGGTACGCTATGCGGCAGTCGCAGGAATGCTATTGTTGACGCTTTATTATTTTGCATATCCGCCTTTCGGGTCATCTTTGATGATGCAATCGGAAGGTAGTTTATATATTATCAACAGACAATTTATCGAAGCATTGGCTTTGAGTATTTTTGTTTTTCTGAAAGACGAAGG
>JAIRJR010000144.1 GCA_031260575.1 Tannerella sp. | reverse complement strand
TTGCTGCTTGCTTTGGCATTGGAAATTTCATCTATACAATACCTGAACCAGTCTATCGGATTACTTTCCAAAGTGGTGGTTTCGCCGTCTATATACTTTCTCAACAAGGTTTCACTGTTATAAATCAAATTGGTGTTATTCGCAATGTATTGTTGCCATTCATCAAATAACTTTAGGCATTCTTTTATGCGGGTGTTTACTCTCGTATAATCTTCAACATAAATCTGTGCTAAAGAATTATCTGTTTTTGCCCTCTGGGTTGTGCTGTTCCAATGTTGGGGACAAACTTTATAGTCCGTTCCTACATTGATTTTAATTTGCTTGCCCTCAATAGTCCGATAAACTAAAAATATAGTTGTTGGTCTGTCGCCATTTGGCTCTCTCAAATTGAAGGTTGCTTTCCGTTCCATGAAAAAAATAAATTGTTGCATACAAAGATAGTTTTTTGTTCTTTAATCCCGTTCTTTTCTCTCGGTTTTTCAGCAATTTTTTGGAACGTTCTTTAAAAATTACATTGACTTCATTTTTGTATTTCAATTATTTGTAAAAATATTTTTGCGATTCATCGAAAAGAAATACTTTTGTATCAAATTTTAGAAATTCATGATACAATCAATGACAGGATTTGGAAAGGTGATCGTCGATCTTCCATCCAAAAGAGTGACCATAGAAATCAAATCGCTTAATAGCAAGCAATTGGATTTGACGTCGCGCATTTCACCTGTTTACCGTGAAAAAGAGATGCAGATTCGTAACGAAATCCTTCAATCATTGGATAGAGGTAAAATAGAGATCGCGATCAATATGGAAAGCATTGACAAAGATTGTTCTGCCAAAATCAATCTGCCGGTATTGGAAAGTTATTACGAACAAATTCAAACGATTTCCGAAAAGTTGAATATTCCGGTTCCTGATGATTGGTTTCAGCTTTTACTCCGTATGCCTGAGGTGATTAAGACGGAATTAACAGAGCCGGGCGCAGCGGAATGGGAGACCGTTCAACAAGCGCTGCATGATGCGATCCGGCAACTTATCGATTTCAGATTGCAGGAAGGAGCTATGTTACAGAAATTGTTTGAGCAAAAGATTGCCAATATCACCGGATTACTACAGCAGGTCGAACCCTACGAAAACGAACGTATTGACAAACTAAGGATCCGCATCATGGATAATCTAAAAAGAATAGCTGAGATGGATTATGATTCAAACCGCTTCGAACAGGAAATGTTTTATTACATTGAGAAAATGGATATTAACGAAGAAAAAACGCGTCTGGAAAACCATCTTCAATACTTTGCGGACACCTTAAACAATGGAAGCGGACAAGGCAAAAAACTCGGATTCATTGTTCAGGAGATCGGACGCGAAATCAACACATTGGGTTCGAAAAGCAACCATGTGGAAATCCAAAAAATCGTTGTCCGGATGAAAGATGAATTGGAACAGATCAAGGAACAGGTTTTGAATGTGTTATAAATTATCAGGTGTGTATTGCGATGAATAGAATCATTGAGTATAGCATGTAGAATGTATGAACGGAAAAGTAATCATCATTTCAGCGCCTTCGGGATCCGGAAAGTCCACAATCATCAACTATTTGCTGGAACAAAATTTGCCGTTGCAGTTTGCCGTCTCTGCCACGAGCCGGCCGCCCCGTGGCAATGAAAAGAATGGCGTTGAATATTATTTTTTAAGCCTGCAAGCATTCAAAAAGAAGATCAGAGAAGACGAATTTATTGAATATGAAGAGGTTTATAAAGACACATTCTACGGATCGCTGAAATCGGAAGTGGAACGAATCTTGTCCGGACAGAATCATGTGCTCTTCGATTTGGATGTAAAAGGCGGAAGCCGCATCAAAAAAAAATACAAAGAAAAGTCGTTGTCTGTATTTATCATGCCTCCTTCCATGGACGAATTGCGTAAACGCCTGTATGCGAGAGGTACCGATTCGCCCGAAATGATTGAACTCCGATTGGAAAGGGTAAAATACGAACTTGGATTTGCATCCGAATTTGATGTGGTCATTATCAACGATGTTCTCGAAAAGGCTCAAATAGAGACTTTTCAAGCTATCCAACAATTTATCCATTCAAAATGAAAAATACCGGTATCTTTTCAGGTTCATTCAATCCGGTGCATATCGGACATTTGGCATTAGCCAACTGGTTGTGCGAATATGTCGATTTGGACGAAATCTGGTTCCTGGTCACTCCTCAAAACCCATTGAAAGACAGGGATGAATTGATGGATTACGATCTGCGCTTCAACATGGTGAAAGCATCAATTGCCGGTTATCCCAAATTCAAAGTGAGCGATATAGAATGTTCGCTCCCCTTGCCTTCGTATACGATTGATACCCTTCGCGCCTTGCAAACCATTTATCCTGATCGCCTGTTCCATTTGATCATCGGCGCCGACAGTTGGGCGAATATCAATCAATGGAAAGATGCGCAGGCATTGATCAATGATTTCCATATACTTATCTATCCACGAAAGAATTACGAACAATCTGATTTGCCTCTTTTGCCACAGATTCGTAAAGTAGATGCCCCTTTGGTAGATATTTCATCTTCTTTTATACGCAATGCCATCGGAGAGGGAAAAGATATCCGCTTTTTTCTCCCCGAACCCATCAGGAACGCTGTCCGCTTTTTTCAGGATAAAAAATAGATTAGAAAGAAAAAAAATGCTACTTTTGCATTTCAATTTCCCAAGACGTTACAGAAAAGGAAGAATGACAGATAAAGAAATAAAGCAATTAGAAATAGATAAGCGATACTTACGAATGGCCGGTATCTGGGCTGAAAATTCCTATTGCAAACGCCGGAAGGTAGGCGCTTTGATCGTGAAAGACCAAATGATTATTTCGGATGGATACAATGGAACGCCTTCCGGATTTGAAAATGTGTGTGAAGACGAGAATGAGGTCACAAAACCATATGTTCTTCATGCAGAAGCCAATGCGATTACAAAAGTGGCGGCATCATCGAACAGCAGCAAAGGCTCAACCATCTATATCACTTCTTCGCCTTGCATCGAATGTGCCAAATTGATCATTCAATCGGGGATCAAACGAGTTGTCTTTTCTGAACAATACCGCATTCCGGAAGGATATGATTTGCTCGTTCGCGCAGGAATACCGGTTGATTTTATAAACTTAAACACCTAAAAAAAGATGAGTAACAGTTCACGAAAAGCCTTTTTATCACCGATCATAATCACACTCTGTGTGTTAGCCGGATTCTATATCAGAGGGTATTTTGATTCCAACCGACATGCCATTCGTTTTTTTTCAGGTGCAAATAAAATCAACTCTATTCTTGAAATCATTGATAAACAGTATGTTGACACGGTAAACATGAATCAGTTAATCGAAAAAACCGCTTATAACCTTATCAATGAATTAGACCCACATTCCGTACTAATACCAGCCGAAGACCTTCAAATGGTCAATGAACCGATAGAAGGGTCTTTCAGCGGCATCGGAATCTCATTTAATCTCATTTCAGATACCATACTTGTTATCACTGTTTTTCCCGGAGGTCCGGCCGAAAAGGCAGGCATATTACCTTATGATCGGATCATAACCATAAATGATACATTATATGCAGGCAAAAAAAATCCTGACAACCAAATCCAGAAAACAATACGGGGTCTGAAGAATACCAAAGTGAAATTAGGTATTCAACGGGGTATTACAGACGAACTGATGTATTTTGACGTGACGCGTGGTGATGTTCCCAATTATTCAATTGATGTTTCGTATGTTGTCAGCGACGGTATTGGTTATATTAAGGTAAGAAACTTTGCCCGAACTACATACAACGAATTTTTAAATGCGATTGCCAAATTGAAATCTGAAGGGTGTACCAGTTTTATCATTGATTTAAGAGATAATAGTGGTGGTGTCATGGATGTAGCTATTCGCATGATCAACGAATTTATGCCGGCGAGAAAGCCGATTGTTTATGCTGAAGGCAAGGCGTTCAGTCGCCAGAATTTCAGAGCCGACGGAACAGGCTCATGCCAGGATTCACCATTGGTGGTTTTGATGAACGAACTATCAGGGTCAGCCAGTGAAATCTTTGCCGGCGCGATTCAGGACAACGACCGCGGACTCATTATTGGCCGCCGATCGTACGGCAAGGGTTTGGTGCAGGCGCCCATTCCATTGAAGGATGGTTCGGAATTGCGCCTTACAGTTGCCCGATACTACACTCCGTCGGGACGCTGTATCCAAAAGACTTATCAAATGGGAAACGCGTCAGACTATGAACAGGATTTATACAACCGCTATATGCACGGCGAGTTTTTCTACGAAGACAGTATCAAAATGATTGATTCGCTTGCATACCAAACCCTGGGAGGGCGTACCGTATATGGTGGAGGAGGGATTATGCCTGATATTTTTATCCCACGCGACACGAACGAAAACAAGCGTGTGACTTCTTATTATGTACAAGTGGAAAATTCAGGTGTGCTTTTTCAATATACCTTGGAATATTCGGATAAGAACCGTGCAAAATTAAGCGCTTTTGCTACATATGAAGAATTATTTGCTTATTTACAAAAGCAACCCATTCTCGACGAATTTGTTGTATACGCTGAGAGTAAGGGCATTAAAAGACGTCCAACCTTTATTGAAATATCAAAGGATTTGATAGTGAATTTCATTCATGCAATAGTCGTTCGCAACTTTTTCAGCAGCGAAGGCTTTTATCCTGTGTACCAAAAAGACGATGTGGTCATCAAACGTGGTGTTCAAGTATTGAAAAACGGCGATTGGAAACCACAAGCTATTGTCTTGGATCCTATTTTAGATGAGGTGGGAGATGGTTACGGAACGGGCAGGGGAGTGTTGAAATTCAGGGATTATCAAACATTGAACCGGGGACAATTATGAATAACTGAATCATTGCAGTGTTGAGTCACGAATCATTGAATAATTGAATCTTAGAATAATATTATGGCGAAACTGAAAACCGTCTTTATCTGTTCCAAATGCGGTATAGAATCGCCCAAATGGATTGGAAAATGCCCTGAATGTAACGAATGGAATACATATGTCGAAGAAACCATAGCGAAAGAAACGATTCAAAAACGAACGATTCCGGGTTTGGTAAAGCCCGATACCCGTCCCCGTTTACTGCGTGATGTCACCTTATATGAAGAAGTACGTATCGACATGAACGATGGCGAACTGAACCGTGTATTGGGGGGTGGCTTAGTCAAAGGTTCTTTGGTGTTGATCGGGGGTGAACCTGGAATCGGGAAATCCACATTGGTATTACAGACCGTGCTTCGATTGAATGACTTGCGTACATTATATATATCCGGTGAAGAAAGCGCCCAACAGTTGAAACTGCGCGCAGAGCGCCTGTCGGCAGGAAATGCTGAAAACTGTTTTATCCTGTGTGAAACAAACCTGGAACAGATTTTTGTACAGGCTCAGAAGGTGCAACCCGATATGATCATTGTTGATTCCATACAAACCGTCTTTACAGAGTTGGCCGAATCATCGCCCGGTAGTATTACGCAAGTGCGCGAATGTAGCGCCGCCATACTAAAATATGCCAAAGAGACGGGAACGCCCGTTTTACTGATCGGGCATATCAATAAGGATGGTCATATTGCCGGCCCGAAAGTACTGGAACACATCGTCGATACGGTACTCCAGTTTGAAGGCGACCGGCATTATATGTACCGCATCATGCGAAGTATAAAGAATCGTTTCGGAAGCACCTCGGAATTGGGCATTTATGAAATGCGCTCCGACGGATTACGTGAAGTAAGCAATCCATCCGAGTTGTTATTAACCCAAAACCACGAAGGATTAAGTGGTGTAGCAATAGCCGCCGCAATTGAAGGTGTCCGACCCTTCCTGATCGAAACCCAGGCACTGGTAAGTACAGCCGTATACGGCATGCCCCAACGTAGCGCCACCGGATTCGATCTGCGGCGTATGAACATGCTTTTAGCCGTACTCGAAAAACGCGCCGGATTCAAACTGGCACAAAAAGACGTTTTCCTGAATATTGCCGGAGGACTGAAAGTGAGCGATCCTGCAATGGATTTGTCCGTCATCTGCGCTATACTTTCATCGAGCCTTGATGTGTCCATCGACCGGAATACCTGTATGGCCGGCGAGGTGGGTCTGTCAGGCGAAATCCGACCCGTGAACCGCATCGAACAACGCATCCATGAAGCCGAAAAACTCGGCTTTTCACGTATCATCATCCCACAAATGAAAGGCCTTGAAAACCTGCAAACCCAAATCCAACTTCACCAGGTAAAAAAGACGGATGAAGCGTTCCGGATACTCTTTAAGTGAAGAAGGATCAATAGAAAAGGAACTCCGGTTGATAGTCTTCATTTGTTCCTTGATTTCTATACTTCCGATTTTCCAACAACTTATTCTGTTGTTATCGAAGGATTGACAACGGAAGGCAAAATCATCCGGCAAGTCGGGAAAATAGTGATTGAATAAGATTTTTGATGGAATTGTTTCAAAAGCAAAACCAGCACTTTCTCTATCTTTCTAATAATCATTTTTTAACCTCAAAATGTGTAAGATTGCAATCCGAATGCAAAATCACACATTTTTCCAAAAAAAACAAACTATTCTTCCGGAAAACTTCTTAGAAAAAGGACAGTAGAATCTTATGAGCCTTCTAATTTGAAATCCTCTTTTCCGGCGCCGCATAATGGGCAAGCCCAATCATCGGGTAAATTCTCAAAGGAGGTTCCCGGATCAATTCCACCATCCGGATCGCCTTCTGCAGGGTCGTAGATGTAACCGCATACTTCGCAAATGTACTTTTCCATTTTTATCAGTTTTAAAAGTGTATGAAACTGTTTTGAATCTTACGATTGACGCTTGTAAAAATTCAAAACAGTTTCTCTATCAATTGTTCTTGTTAAATATCATGTAGTGGGCGTTGAAGCCGGTCTTTGTCGGGGTTGACCGGGCAGTGCGGCAAGCGTACCCATTTTAGGCGCTACAAATTTTGTGGCAAAATCCGGGATATTACCCAAATGTACTTCAGCAGGCATTAAGGATAGATCGGATACGAGGAACTCATCCCACTTGATCTCTTTACCCGTATATGCCGACTCGCGACCCATTGCGCCTGTAAGCGAAGATGTTACTAGCCTTTCTGCTTCCAAAGTCAACGATTTGCCTTGACGTATGTGATTAATCAGATCTATGTGTTCCAATTTATATCCACTTCTTTGTTGGAATTGTTCTTCTTCCGCTTTTACGTCATATTGCCATACCAAATTTCCATCCCAATCGTGAATGGTATATGTGCCGTTATCTTTGCAGTAGCACGTACCTTCGGTTCCGATAATGGTTTCACTTACATCGCCTGCGCAATTGTCGATCTGACGTGCCTGTGCATTGACCCGTACGCCTCCTTCATATACAATATCCAAAGCGAAATTATCAAATATATCGCCTGTTCGGCGTTGCAACTGCGAGCCCATACCTACGACCGAAACGGGTTTTAAGTGCGAAAACCATGTAAATATATCGATTTGGTGTACCAATTGATCGATCACATGGTCGCCGCATAGCCAGTTCCAACTGAAAAAGTCACGCAACATATATTCCATATCCGACCATTCCGGTCGGCGAAGCACATAATTCATCGCGCCTTGATTCCATTTTAATACACCGCCTGTGATCCGGCCGATCATACCGCCACGCACCCTGCGGTATGCTTCGATATAGCCACGCAGATGGTTCCGTTGCGCCCCTGTCTGAATACAAAGGCCTTTCGCTTGCGCCATTTTCACGGCAGCCAAAAATTCACGACAAGTCACCGGGCAAATTCCGGCAGGTTTCTCACAAAAAACTTGTTTCCCTTTTTCAATGGCATACTTCACATGCAACGAATGAAAGACACCCGGCGATGCGATAAGTACGATATCAATATCCGGATCGTCGCATGCTTTTTTATAGGCATCAAAACCATAATGTATCTTGTCGTCCGATACGATAATATTTCTGTTTTCGGCAAGACGGGCTCTTAAGCGTTCCAACCTGTCCGGAAAAATATCAACCATCGATGTTATTGTTACATCATTTGCAGCATCTAAAAAGTCCATGGCTGCTCCCGAACCACGATTCCCACATCCGATCATGGCAGCACGCAATGGTTTACCGTCTATTGCCTTATCACCCATTTCCGGGATAACAACCGGAATATCGGATTCAACCAATTTGAATCTACCCTTATTACTTTCATTTGTGCAAGACGTCAATAAACCACCTGCAGCAGTAGCGCTTCCAATCGCGCCAGCCGTGCCGATCATCGCTGAATTGGAAATAAATTGCCTTCTTGAAATTTTTTTCTTTTCCATGTTATTGTTTGTTGTTATTAATAATATCGCGCCAAAAGTACATATTTTAATTTAAATGATCAATAATAAATCATTTTTTTTTAATTTTGTTCCTTTAAAATCATAATTAAGACAGTAACAGATGACACCCGTGCTTGTTCTGGTAACCATTGCGACCTATTTTCTGGTTTTGTTTGCCGTTTCGTATATTGCTGGTAAGAAGAGTGATAACTATGGTTTTTTTGTGGGAAACCGCAAATCTTCGTGGTTTGTGGTTGCTTTCGCAATGATCGGTTCAAGCATTTCGGGTGTGACCTTTGTCTCCGTACCGGGAATGGTAGGTTCGGCGAATTTTTCCTATCTGCAAATGGCCATGGGGTTTGTGGTGGGGCAGTTTATCATTGCCTTTTTGCTCGTCCCGTTGTTCTACCGCATGAATCTCGTTTCGATCTACGGTTATTTAGAAAATCGCTTCGGAAAAGCTTCCCACAAAACAGGTGCATGGTTCTTTTTCATATCCAAGATGCTGGGCGCTGCCGTTCGTTTGTTTGTCGTTTGCCTGACTATGCAACTGCTTGTTTTCGAATCATTAGGGCTTCCTTTTGGTTTGAATGTGGTTTGCACGGTGGCATTGGTTTGGCTGTATACATTCCGGAGTGGAGTCAAGGCGCTTGTGTGGACAGATTCGTTGAAGACTTTTTGTCTGATTACATCTGTAGGTTTATGTATCTACCTTATTTCGTCCGACTTACATTTGAACTTGGGCGGATTGATCCGGGCTGTAAAGGAAAGTGATTTGTCACGTACGTTCTTCTTTGATGACATGAACGACAGGCGATACTTTTTTAAACAGTTTTTGGGCGGCGTTTTTACGATGATTGCGATGACAGGGCTTGATCAGGACTTCATGCAACGAAACCTGAGTTGCAAGAACTCGAAAGACTCGCAGAAGAATATCATGACCAGTAGCCTGATGCAGTTTGTGATCAACCTGTTATTTTTAGTATTAGGTGTTATTTTGTACCTGTTTACGGCTCGCAACGGGATACAAATTCCGGCAAAAAGCGATGAGCTTTTTCCGCTGATCGCGACCGGAGGATATTTTCCGCTCATTGTCGGAATCCTTTTTATCGTCGGGTTGATTTCGTCGGCATACGCAACTGCAGGCTCGGCTTTGACTGCACTAACCACTTCTTTCACCATTGATATTTTGGGCATTGAAGGCAGAAGTGAAGATAAAGTGCGTAAGTTTCGTAAACGCGTGCATTTCGGCATGGCTATCGTTATGGGTGTTGTTATTTTTATTTTCGGTATTCTCAATAACAAAACAGTGATCGATGCGGTGTATACATTAGCCGGATACACCTATGGACCGATTTTGGGCATGTTTGCTTTTGGCATACTAATGAAGAAACAGGTGCGTGACAAGTTTATTCCGGTTGTGGCTGTACTTTCGCCCATCTTATGTTACGTGATACAACACAACTCTGAAAGATGGTTCAATGGCTATCAGTTTAGTTATGAATTATTGCTTATCAATGCTTTATTTACGTTTGTGGGATTTTGGATCCTTTCGGGGAAGAAGAATAAGACCGTAAAACAGTAAGATCATAAGATAGTAAACGTGTAAGATTGAGGGAGATTTGGGGGGGAAAGTACAGAGAGAATGGAGAATTTAATTCGTAATTTTCATTCAGTTATTCAGCTACTCAGTTATTCCGTTATTCAATTATTCGATGACAAATAGCTTCAACGTGACCCAACGAGATAAATAGTTTTACTTTTAATAATAGATCATGATGATATCGGAATTAATCAAAAAAAACAGAAGTTACAGGAGGTTTCACCGGGATGCAGCCATTTCGGAAAGTGATTTGCGGGAAATGGCGGATAATGCCCGGCTAACGCCTTCAGGTCGGAATGCGCAGACACTTAGGTACTTGCTTTCGAATACACCGGATATGAATGCACTGATCTTTCCTACATTGTCATGGGCGGGCTACCTCACAGATTGGGGTGGGCCTGCCGAAGGCGAACGTCCTGCTGCGTATATCGTTGTATTAAATGACGATACAATATCCAAAACGTATTTTTGCGATCATGGAATCGCGTCGATGGCCATTTTATTGACGGCAGTTGAAAAGGGTTATGGTGGTTGCATCCTCGCGGCTGTCAATCGCGAAGTTTTGCGCGAAGCGCTCCATATACCGGAGCAATTTGCCATAGTTCAGGTTATTGCATTGGGTAAGCCCGCCGAAACCGTTGTCATTGAACCGATGACGGAAGGAGATATCAAGTATTGGCGCGACGAACAAGGCATACACCATGTGCCCAAAAGAAGTTTAGAGGATATATTATATGTCAATCCCGCAAATGTTTTTTAGTATTTCCCGCACTCCCTTTTGAGCTTCTTCAAAGAATAATTCGTCGGTGGGGAGGTGATTTCCGTTTTCATCCTTAGCCCGAAACTGTATTCCCGCCTTGAGAACGTCCAAAATGAGATGATAAGGTTTTGATAGTCGGATTGCGGCATGTATGGGTGCAGCCAAGCGGTCTTCGGATCCCAATTTACGATACAGGTCGCAACCCACGCGAAACACGGTATCGCCAAGGTTCCGGTTCCTGAAACGCTTCAGTAAATCGTCAATATGATCATCTAATTCTTTCAAAGTAAATTCGCCGGGATACATGGCTTGTAATATTGCTGCCGATTGTTGCATGGTTTGCCCGGCAATCCGGTATATCTGCTTATCTTCCAATATCTCATAGATATAGTTCGCATCCGGATGGGCTAAAAACCCTAAATAGGCCACAGTGGCATGCCCCAGATTGTGGATAAACAATTTCCGGTCGACCCAGGCTTTGATATGATCTTTGGGAGAAAGGAAGGATACATCCGGGAGGGTATTGAGAAATCCTTTCCGGTCGACGATCAACGTATTGTACGGCTCGGCGAAAATCTGCAACGGGTCTTCATCCATGTCTTTGCGGGTCATAATCGGTACCATTTTGCCAATACTCGTTTCGACCAATCCCACCAAGCGTTCGACAGGATAACCGGCTGGTAGATTTTTTTTCAATTCCCCACGAACAAAAACATCGGCATGTCGCATATTTTCGGCGATGATGATATCCAAAGGAATATCCCCGTATATCTTTTGGCGGAGCATCAAAGCTTGCGCGATTACAGGAATTGCTGCCTGTATTCCTTGTTGCCCGACCGAAAGCGCGGCAATCCCGGCATTCGCCAGCTCGCCGACAACTTTGTCTGTATCATACAGATTTACGCCTCTGACAGGTTGAATCCAAAGGGTTTGCTCCTCATCAGCGCCTTTGACTACCACTTTGTATTGCCGGTGTCGATTCAGTAAATCGATCAGTGTCTGATTGATATCTACAAACACCCCTTCGTATCCCGACCGGTTGAACACCTGTCCGATAAAGGAACGTCCGATCCTGCCGGCCCCAAAAATGATTATCTTTTTTGAATGGATCACTACATTAACAATTCAGCGCTATCAATTGACGTTTTTGTCCCGGAAACGCTTCAAAAAACGTGCCTCCGTGATAAAAACAAGTATACCCGCCTGAAGCAATTCCCAATATAATCGCTTCTTCCAGGTCGACTTTGGCAGTCGCTCTGTTCTGTGGCGTTAACAATTGCTCCGCAATCGAAGCAATCACCCCTCCCACTAAATTATCTCCGCATCCGGTGGTATCACCCGCTAATTCCGGATTTTGAAGAATGGCATCGACTACTTTCTGCGACACAGGTTTACACCCTCCTCCATGGCCAAATATCCGGTTTTGGTAAAAATAATGCACCGGTTTGGCACCATGCGTGACAATAACGGCTCCGACACCGGTCGTTTTAAAAAAAGCCAAAGCTGCTTCGACTGTCTGTTGCCCGCTTAGCCGCAACGCTTCTTCCATATCCGTGATCAACAGGTCGATATAGTCGAATGTCTCGGTCGATCTTCCTAAAGGCCAGGGTGCCGCCGGATTTTTCTTTTCGTTCAGGAAATCATAGACCGTATTGACCAACGTCATGGCATGATTGGCTTTCGCTTTCTTCAACAACTCCAATAAGGAAAGATGAAGATGCGGCACCAAAGCAGTCCCACCGAACACAACGATATCACTCTGAAAAAACGCATCATCCAAATCATCCGGTCGCATTTCCCGGGCAGCTCCGATATTGTTGATAAAGATACGTTCGCCGTGTCCGTTATCATAGTCAGGGTCGGAGAGCACATCCGTAAAAGGAGTGTATTGGCTGACTGTTTTGTATTTACCGATTTTCAGGGGAGTCAGTTTCAGACGATCTTCGATAAATGCCGCTCCGGCGTCTTGTCCTTTGCTTCCATAAAAACGTACTTCCGCCGGTTTTCCGGCCAGCATTTGTGCAGCATGAATCAACGAGACAATCGAAGGGCCGCCTATATTTTGGGCAACCGGCGGTTTTCCCTGCGTGATTCGCTCTCTTGCGACGAGATAGTCAGTACCCGAAAATGCTTCAAACTCCTCGCTGAAAACCAGTTTACCCGGCGATAATCCGCCATCTCCCGGTTTCATGGACAAATAACATTGAAACGATTCGCCGGTGAAGGAAATCGGCTTATATAAATAATCAACTAAAGCACAGCCGGTTCCTGAAATGGTAAATGCCTTTTCCATTATATGGAGAATTTGGCATAGTCAGCTCCCAACAGGTGCACAGGTACTTCATCTTCTTCAATATCGGGGAAGCGGCCCACAAGTTCGTGAAAACAGTTATCCGAGGCATCATCATTCACCATGCTGACTTCGCCGACCAATACTTTCCCTTTTCCGGCTTCACCGTAAAACCGGTGATAAACACCTTGTTCGAGGCAAATACTTTCGCCCGGCTGTAATACGACACTTCCACCGGGTTGGACTGTCCGTTTCAATCCGTCGATTTTCAGTATGACAGGTGTACCGGTAAACGATGCATCAGGATTGGAGTTAAAAAGTTCAATCACCAAGTTCCCACCTCCTCGATTGATGATATCTTCCATCTTTGACCGGTGAAAGTGCATCGGCGTCTCCTGATTCTCTTCCACGATCATGATTTTTTCGGCATAAGGCTTTTGATCCGCCTTATATTTCCCGTTACGCAAGGTGAACAGAAACAATCCCCTGGAATAGAAATCGCCCGATCCGAAGTCGGTTATATCCCAACCCAGCATGTTGTTAATCACCTCTGTCGCACAGTCTTTATTTTGTCTCCAGTCGTCTATTCCCCAATAAGCCCAAAGGGGTAAATGGAATTTTCGCTCCTCCATAAATGCTTTTGCATTTTGTAAAATTTGATTGATCTCGCTACGTTTCATTTTTATATCTTTGTCATTAAATAATCCTTGTTTGGAGGCGCAAGGTACTCAAAAAAATGAGACAGACAAATTTTTTCGTAGGGTTTTTCATGCTTCAGCGATCATATAGTAAAGACAATTCATTATTTATTTAAAATTTTATACATCATGTCAACAAAACATTTAACAACCGTACTATTATCTTTGTTGTTCTTTCTGAACGGCAGTATCGCAATCGCCCAGGAGACGGAGAATTATTTTTCGATCACCGGGGTTGTAAAAGATTCACGCTCAAAAAGGTCGGTAGCCAACGTAACGGTTTCGGCTAAAGGAATTAACATCGGTACAATCACCAATGACGATGGTGAATTTATTCTGAAACTCGTCGAACCGGTTACCGTATCGGAAATTGAATTATCCTGTATCGGATATATTAATGCAAAGATTTCCATCTCGAAAGATATGGCGCAAAACCAGACATTTTTCATTTCGCCACAAGCCTTTACTTTAAGCGAGATCGAAGTATTCAGTTGGAAAAATCCACGTGACCTGGTTGAATTGGCGATGGGAAAGGTGGAGCAAAATTACAGCTCGAAGCCTAATTTACTCACCGGTTTCTATCGCGAAACCATCCAAAAGAGACGGAACTACATCCATATCTCCGAGGCTGTGATCCAAGTCTATAAATCAACGTACAGACAGGACGCAAACTTCGACAGGTCGCAAGTGCTCAAAGGACGATCGTTGGTCAGCCCTAAAAAAAGCGATACATTGGATGTGAAGTTCCTTGGAGGCCCTAATATGCCTGTATTTTTGGACATTGTTAAAAATCCGGATGTTGTATTAAGCAAAGACATTCTGCCCTATTATTCATACAAAATGGGTGAAACGACTTCGATAGACGACCGCTTACAGTTTGTTGTTCATTTTCAACCCCAAGTATCGATGGAATTCCCTCTGTACCATGGGACTCTCTATATTGATCGCGAAACTTATGCTTTCACCCGTGCGGAATTCAGTATGGATATGAGTGACCGGCTGAAAGTTACCAACGTCATTTTGAAATCAAGGCCGACCGGACTTCGCTTTACACCGGAAGAAGTCATGTATGTCGTTTCTTACAAAAATTCAAACAACAAAACCTATCTGAGCTATATACGCAATGAAGTCAGATTTAAATGCGATTGGAGACGCAGGTTATTTGCAACCAACTACACCATCATCAACGAATCGATCATAACCGACTACAACGAAGATAATATTACCAGAATAGCTGCAAGAGACGCCTTTTCCATGCACAAATCCTTGAGTCAAGAAGTATCAGCGTATTACGATGAAGATTTCTGGGGTGCGTATAACATCATCGAACCCACAGAATCATTAGAAAACGCCGTAGGTAAATTGAAAAAACAACTCAGATAGGGATCTCCCTTGTGAGGATCAACATTGCGGTTTGTCAACATTTTTGTATCTTTGTCCCAAAGAACCGACCAACTGACCCCGGTACGTTATGCAGAATGATTTTATTGACTTAAAGAAGATCAAAGAGGGCGACATCCAAACATTCGAAAGAGTCTTTAGATATTTTTATCCCCGTCTTTATCAATATGCATTCAGCATAACCGGACAAAGGGAACAGGCAGAGGAAATTATCCAGGATACATTCTATGTGATTTGGAAAGACAGGAAGAAAATACAGATTTTCCATTCTCTTCAAAGCTACCTGTTTAAATCTGTAAGAAACCGCTCATTGCAATATTTAGAACATCTTCAGGTGCGCGATCAATACCGCGAAAATATGGTCAATCAAGACATTACGACTTCAGAACCCACACCTGAGGAAATTTTGGAACAAAAAGAATTGGAAATCATATTGGCACAAACCATCAAAAGACTACCAGCCAGGTGCAGGCAAATATTTCACATGCACCGGATAAACGGGAAAAAGAACCGGGAAATAGCTGAAAACCTATCCATTTCGGTCAAAACAGTCGAAGCGGAGATGACTAAAGCATACCGGATATTAAGAAAAGAAGTGGCTCAATATATTAAATAATGAATCATGATCAATAATACAAATCAAGACAATACAATAGACATAGCATGGGAGCGGATATACAAACGTTTTGAACAAGACGATCTGCTCGCCCAAAGAGAAATATCCTCCAAACGAACCATTTTTTACGCTCACGGATTCAGATGGGCAGCAAGCATTGCGATACTGTGTATATGCGTCGTATCGGTCCGGCTCATGTACCAACAGGGGAAAAGTACAGAAAGTAAACCACTTATTTTATTCAACGAAATGAATGCACCCACTTTGGCAACTGCATTCGAAGACGGTTCGATTGTGTATTTGTCGGAACAAGCTACCATCCACTATCCCGGACATTTTCAGGAAGATAAACGCATGATCTCACTGAAGGGAGATGCTTATTTTGAAATCAATCAACAACTTGGCCGACCGTTCGTTATTGACACCGAAATGGCAGAAATCGAAGTGCTTGGTACATTTTTTCATGTCAAAAACGGCGATAATGCTCCGTTTACATTATCCGTCAGAAACGGCGAAGTGAAAGTGACCCTGAAAAAAAACAATCAAATGATGCTGATCAAAGCAGGCGAAACGGCAACTTTAGCTTCCGATATCTTGCAATTAACTCAAAATGAATCGCATCAATTCGCCAATTGCTTCAATAAAGTCAGGTTCAAAGATGAACGGTTAGATAACATTGTAAGAATCATTAATCTGAATACTTCAAGTCAATCCCGGATCGAAGTATCGCCCGAACAGGAAAACAGATTGCTGAATTGTACGATTGATTTTTCAAGCGATACACCCGAAGAGATGGCCGAACTGATTGGTATGGCTTTAAACTTAACGTATTCAAAACATAACGATATCATTTACATTACTAAATAATATACTTCCCATGAACCGGTTGACAAACATAATGCCTTGCCGTTATGTTGTCTGCATCATCCTTGCTTTCACAGCAATCCATATGCAGGCCGATGATAGGGAACTATTTATCCGGACAATCAAATTGTCGACAGGAAAAGGGACTGTTTATCAACTATTTAAAGAAGTATCTGAACAAACAGGTTATTCATTCATCTACGACAGCCGGATCATTGATAACAACAAGAGAGTAAATATCAAGAAGGGAGAATATCTTCTGATTGACGCAATTATGTCCATCGCCGGAAATTACAACCTGACGGTCAATGTGCTGGGAAACCATATTCTATTGAGATTGATCAATGAACCAACGGATGATCATTCAAATGGACAAAAAGAAAACAATTCAAATATCTCCTTACGGGGGTCGATTTTTGATGGTGAAACCCGCGAACCGATCCAGTTTGTCAACGTCGGGATTACCGGCACAACCATCGGTACTGTCTCCAACCTGAATGGTGATTTTCAATTGATCATACCCAGCTCTACCGGTTCGTCCAAAATAAAAATGTCGCATATCGGATATGAAACCCGTGAAATCGAAGTTTCACTTTTAGACAATCAATCCATCGAATTCTATTTAAATCCAAAGACCATTCCCCTTCAGGAAATTCTGATCAGCGCAACCAACCCTACACAAGTTTTAAATGACATGATCAGACAAAAAAGGGATAACTATTCGCTTGCACCGGTCTATATGACAAGTTTTTACCGCGAAGGTATCGATTATAAGAAAAAGAATATCGATTTAACCGAAGCGGTTTTACAGGTTTATAAGACCGGCTTCGAATCCAATTCGGGATTCGACCAGGCCAAACTGATCAAAAAACGCCGCGCTACCAATCAACAAATGAATGATACAATCTTTCCTCGAATGAAATCGGGCATCGGCTCTTGTCTGGTACTTGATATTATCAAAGAAATGCCCGAATTCATCGACCCGAATAACAATTCACGCTATTCCTATTCATTCGATCATATCACAACCATCGACAACCGAATAGTCAACGTCATCGCATTCAAACAAAAAGCATCTGTAAATGAACCTTTGTATATGGGTAATCTCTATATTGATGACCAAACAAAGGCATTGATTGAAATTCAATTCGAAATAAACCCAAAACATATTGAAAAGGCTACCCATCATTTCGTTGTCAAAAAAACCCGCGCCTTAACCCTTTCGTTGCAGGAAGCAAAATACATTGTTTCCTACAAACCTGCATCAGACGGAATCTATTATATCAACCACATCCGGGGTGATATTGTTTTTAAAGTCAGGAAGAAAAATCATCTGTTCAACAGTTTGCTCCATTTCTGGTTCGAGACGGTGACATGCAAGATTGACACCAAAGATGTTAAAAATATTCCGCGAAACGAACGCTTATCTCCTGAAACGATTTTTTCTGAAACAAACCATACTTATGACCAAAATTTCTGGGAAAACTTCAATTTAATCCTCCCCGAAGAAAGGCTCGTAGAAACCATGATAAACAACCTGAATGAGGTAATCATCAATTCGGAATAAATCCTGCCCGAAAAATATGGATATGTTTATGCGATAAAAAAACTGTTTTTTTTCTGCGTATTTGGATTAAAGGCGGATTTCATCTACTTTTGCACATTAAATCACCTAATTAAAACGTCAAATGAAAAAAAACCATGTACTATCCCTCATCTTATTCATTGCCTGCTCATGGCACTTACATGCACAAAATCAGGAATTTGGCCTGACTCAAGCAGCGCTTGACGCTTTGGCCGTCGACCCGCAAAGTTGGCAATTACAGGAAAACATGACCTGGAACGACTGGAAACCGAATCCCGTTATCAACTATGAAGACCGGGCAGACAATCCAATCCGATCCAATCGAACCATCAAAGGGATGTTGATCTTGGTTGATTTTCCCGACCAACCGATGATCAGCGGCGAATCGCTCAACTCCGAGCTGATAGGCAATCCGTTATTCAACGAACCCGACAGAAATAAACTCGGCCGGTATTGGGTCGATATCTTGAATAAACCCGGTCCAAACAATCATTTTGTGACATTGAACGGTTATTTTCTGGAAAACTCCTATGGCGACTGGGAAATTGAACTCGATGCCTGTGGTCCATACACCCTTTCCCGTTTTGAGTTCCAATATGGTCTGGGTTATGCTTCAAGCGACAACGACAGTTATCAACGCTTTACCGATTGGTTTGCACGAGGAAGCGCCAATGCCGAAGCCTATCAACTCGCCAAAGCCGATGGAATACGGTTTTTTGCACCCAATGCCGATGGATCCGACCGAGACCCTGTTTACGACTTTGTGTTTGTACTCCATGCCGGTTACGACCAGTCGGGCGCATGGCAGGAATTGGGGGAAATGATGTTTCAAAATGTAAAACAGATACATACCGTCCCCGCAGGACAAGTCAAACATCCCATTACCGGCGATTTCCTGAAAGGAGTGAGCGGCTACGACTTCTCCGGAGAAGCAAGGATTGATCGCATTATCTCCATAATGAACACGCCCGGTTTTGACTTAAAGACTGCCTGGCCTAATTTTTATCTCTTTTATGATCACCACAAAGAGCTAACCGGCTATCAGGCAAAGGTCGACAAAGCATTAGCGGAAGCGCGGGCAATAGATCCCACCATGAACGCCAATCAACAGAATGCTTTCAAAACAGAGTTCGACAGGGTTTACAAAACCAACACCTACGATTCCATTGAAAAAAACTTTATCAGCGAACACAATAAACATATAATGAACCAATTAAGGATCAAGCTCGACAGCGCAAAATTTACAGCGCATCATCACCCGGAGAACCCCCATTATGCTTTTGCCAAAACCCGTTATATCCCTTGGTCTACCTGGTACGGTGCATTGGGTATATGGTCGGGCGCCGGTTCGGCAACCGACAGCGTACCCGGATTCCCAAGCAAGAGCATTCCGCTTTCTATCCAGGGCGAAAGTGATGGCATGGGTACGTTTGCCCATGAGTTCGGCCACCTGATGAAACTGCCCGATAACTACAACAACCCTTACGATATTCCAAGGACACGCTCTTACACAGGACCTTACGAATTGATGAGCCGAGGCTCTTTCGGAGGTCCGGGTGGCAACCACCTGCGGTACCAGATCCCCTCAACGATGGGTTCTTCGTGCCCTCCCAACCAAGTCCTACGTTCTAAAATCGGACAAGGTTATACCACCGAGAAGGAAATTGTTGACATAACCTACACAAGCCTGTTGAAAGCGCCCCTTATCACCGAAGTTGTTGCCCGCAATATCCCGACCGGCAAAAGCATACGCGACAAGGCCGGCAAAGAGATTACAGGCAACCGGGGTATACGGATTACCGGTATGGTCGACAAGACGCTAAAAGACAATAATACCTTTGATCCGGACGAAGGAAGTACGGACAATCACACCTCTAATCACTTACGGATCAATCCCGACAAATGGAACTGGGGAAGAAATGTTGCCTATACCGGATATACCATCGAAGTGTTGGACCGGACGGGGTACGACTCGTTTATCAACGACCACGGGGTGATGATCGCCAAAACTGCCGATAGCGGCTCAACGACCATCTTTGTTCAGGACGCCCACCCCACCCCGCTTGATCTGATAGACTTCGTAAAACCCGATGGAGAGGTTGTGATGATATCCGATGGCGACCAACTCCAATTGGCCAGCGCGTTATTTCATGCAGGTGTACATGACAATCCCGCCTATTTCAAAGAAACGTATCCCTCGAAATTCCCATCCGGCGACTCAAGAACAGGCCTGCACGGCAATGTTGCCAATGAATATGTGGATGCATTCAACGAACTTCATTTCTATGTATTGGATAAAATCATACACAAAGGAAAATACGGTGATTACCTCTCTTACCGGATTGCCGTAAGAAGTACGGCTCCCGAAACTCAAAAAATCAACGGCCAATTAACCTTGACCGCAGGCGCTTTTGAACCGGCATCACCCGGCAGGTTTGCCGTTCAACATTTCACACTCAAACAAGCGAATCATGCCGGTGGCACAGATATTGTAAGGATCAGATTGCTTGGCACACACGCTCTATCCGGCGATGCAACGGTACTGAATAATATCTATGCACTCAGCCCGGGCGAAGAAATCAAATTTGCCGTATACATCAAAGCCGTCGGCGGCGCATTGCGTAATTTTCCAATCAATCAATTGGCTGTCAGGGTTTCGTCCGAAACCAACCGTGACAATGCCATACAGTTTGGAAAAGCGCAGGCAAGAACGCATACCGTCGCGTTCCATCCCAATAACGGTTCAGGCGCCATGCCATCTTCGACAGTCTATGACCGCGAAAACTTTGTCATCCAAAACAACACTTTCACCCGTACAGGCTATACCGTTACCAACTGGAACACAGCGCCCGGCGGCACAGGCACATCGTATATCCCCGGATCAACCATTCATGATGTTACAAACGACATCTCCTTGTACGCACAATGGACGATCAACAAATATACCGTCGCCTACAATGCAAATACCGGCGAAAGAGGCAGAGGCGCCACCGGCATACCCCCCGACCCCAACATTGACCATGGAACATCCTATACCATCAAGTCCAACACTTTCACCCGCGAAGGCTACACCTTTACCGGCTGGAACACAGCCGCCGACGGCTCAGGCACTACCTATCAACCGGACGACAGCATTCCTGTCACGCTCGATCTTACTTTATTTGCACAATGGAAACTACAAACAGAGTAAATTTTCACTTTTTAATAACTTTGGCTTTAATGGCTTCTTTCTTGCAATTATATGGGCAAGAGGTTAATAAACGCAATGTACTTTCGGATGCGGATATTGCGCGGCGATTTGTGACGGATGATAAACATGCAGGAGAGTTTTGTACGGAAAATGCTTTCACATTGAGGGAGTTTGCGCCAAATACGATCATGTCCGACGGTGTCGTGGATCCTTTCTTTGCCAAAGGAGGTGTGCTCTTTTTCCCTACCGACAGGCCAACGGGTAAGGGTAAGATTTATGTGATTGCAGTCGATTTTGCCGACCTGAAAGGTTCTATCGGGGTATCTCACGGATTGCAGAGAAATACTTTCACCAATCAAGGTTCCATATATGATTTATCCGACCCACAAGTCATTTACGAAAGTACATTTTTCGGTTCTAACGGATTTAACGGATCGCCGGATTATGCTTATTTTGGTGTAAACGGTTTAAAGCAAATGCACCCGGAAAAATTCAAATGGGGAAGCGACAGCATTGCCGACGACTTCAAAGGGATGGTACAAATTATTAATGAGGTGTCGTTGGGTAAAATGGAGATTGAGGTGGAATGCCTCAACAAGCGGTTGGCTGAGGTACAAGGGTTAAACCCTGAAACCGATAAATGGCCCTGGTTTCACATCAATGAATCGATGATTGGCTATGCGGTGCAAGGTCCTGCCGATTGCGAAGACTACCGTCAGTTTGCGCGCCTCCACCAAGCAGCTATCTGTGCGGCATACAGGGATATACCCGGTTTGGACATCGAAGATATCGACTTTATTTACACCATTGTGCCGATCAATGCTTTTGGTCATCGCGCCGGTTTGCAGGGAGGGGGCGGCTTTGATACATCCTTTTCGTATAACGACCAGGCATTTTTACAACGCGAAAGCGAGTTCAGGCATGAGCCGGGAGTCACCACCAAAGCCGGACGCATTGTTGGCTCCGGTGTGTTTGGAATTAAAAATCTTTGGCCCAATGGAAATCCTCGGAATGCCGTCAATATCAGTATGCACGAGTTTCTGCACGGTATGGGTATGATTGACGACTACTATTACAACTGGATGCCTGTAGACGACAACGGTAAAAGTGTCAATGCAGCGATCAACTATCGAAACACGGGCGAAAGCAGCTCCGGACAAAAGTTCGGACGCGATACACAGGATCTTACGGCATGGAAAAAATTCCGTACGGGTTGGATTGGGGGCGATGAGGTGAAAGTGGTATTACCGGGCGACGAAATCATCCTTAATATCAAAGCGTTAAGTAGTTATCCCGGCGCCGGAGGCAGTTATCCACACAATGGGGTAAGCGGGGATAATCCCGGTGTACAAACCAGAATGGTACTGATACCCAAGGAATGGCGCACACGCGATACATTCGGTAAGTTATGGGACAACGGATGGAATCCCAAAAAGGATGATTACAACTGGTACGACTGGTTTACCAATCCGTGGGTCGGCGGCGAAACACGCGCCATCAAATCCTTTCCTACATTTTATGTGTTGGAAGTTCGCAAACCATTGGGCGCCGACAATACAATGGATGCTAACAATCAAGGCGTGGTGATCAGTATGTTAGCCAACCTCACCTGGGAAACCGGCAATGGAGCGGGCGGTTTCAAACTCTGTACGGGTAATAGCGGTTTGAAAGAAGGCGCGGAATGGAACGATCCAAACCTTGGCTTAACCGTCACTGTGTTGGAATCCGATTCATACTTTGACAAGGTAAAGATCAAATATACCGGAAAAGCGACGCCAACCGTGAATCCGGATTTCCCCGGACCCGCAAAGCATATTTATCAAGGCGTGCTTACCGCTACCGATAATGATGTGACTGCAGGAGAAACCTTTACGGTTGATTTCAATCTATTCACATTGGGTGTATCTGCCGTGAACGACATCCAAAGTCCGGCAACCATACCGACAGCTGACGCCCCTTACAACAATGGTGTCGTACGCGTTGCTACACCTTTGGGCGTGCCGGGTGGTATTGCCGGTTACCAAATGGAGGTTCAATTCGATGCCGGAAATTTCGAATATATATCCGCCGGCCGGGTTTTAGGCGATGACAAGGGCAATTACCATATCAACACCGATGGCGTAACCGACGGAAGACTTGTCATCTCAGCGTCGGACAATCAAATGGTGGACAAAGATCAAATCCTCAGCTTGAATTTCAGAAGCAAACCCACTATTAAAGCAGGCGAATATCACATCAAAGCAACAATTACAGATGTCGCGCTTCTCAATTGGCGTGGCGAAAAATTGAACGTTGGAAGTCCGGGTTTTGATGGCGTGGGGACGATTTGCAATCGCGGAGGGATTGTCAGTACCGACCCTCTGTCCGACCTCTATAAAAGTTATATGGACGAAAAAATCATTCGTTACCACGATTACACCCGGTACGTAAAAGGGATATTCAGCCGGGGAGGCTTAATCAAGGTAGGCGCTACTACAACCTTTACTTTAGATGGCAAGATTACCTGCGACACGCCTGGACCTGCCCCCGGGACATTTATAGGGGTTGAATCGAAAGTAAAGCTGTTCGACAGCGCCGGAAAGCTGACCGCCACCACACAATCGGATTGGGACGGCAATTACGCCCTTCAAGGCATACCTGCCGGCACAGGTTATTCGATTACAGCCGAAAAACCCAAATATTTCAAAGGCGAAAGCGCACGCTTTGCCGTTACCGGCAAAGAAACGACAGCGCCCGGAATCCAACTTCAACGCCTGACTTTCAAAGTCAGCGGAACAATCTGTGGCGGTATCGGTTCCGACGGTTTGGATGCTGTGCCGTTGTCCGGAGTCGAAGTCTATATCGTCAATATCGGCAACGCCTATAAAATACTGGGAGGGCCATGCATTACCGACGCTAACGGAAGGTATGAGATTGACGCTAAGGTAGAAACATGGAATAAACCTTTTGCGGCAGTCGCAGTGAAAACTCCGGAAGGCTACACCCCCCAAGTAGTTACCAACAGTTTATCCATGAACTTAGGCCGTCTGTACGGTATCGACCCCAATGATAAAATCTATCCAGCCAACGAAGTCAACTATGGCATTGGAGGCGGATACAACTTTTTGTTGGATGGAGATGTTACGGGAAGGGATATCACCCTCACCCAACAACAGGATGTCCATATTCGCGTTGAACCAAAATCCAAAGAAACTGTGTATCAATTGAAAAAGCAGGACGGAACACTTGTGGGCGCCCCATTGCAAAGCGTTGGTACTACTGAAGGTGATGATGTCATGCAAAATGTTCCGGCTGGCGGGCCTTATCTCATTGAGGTGAATAGGGCGGGTTATGCAACTGAAAGCACCGCACCATTCTTTGTGTCGAGCACACGGGTGTTTTTACGTAATGCTTTTAAAAGCAACACGTTGGAATTGTGAATTGAGAATTGAAAAGAGGTGTTCCTCTTTCATTTCTCCCGTTTAAGCAAACAAAATTAGAAAAAGTTATTATATTTGCCGGTCAAAATTATTTTTATTCGCATGAAATTTATCGGAATCATTCCGGCGCGTTACGCTTCAACCCGTTTTCCGGGAAAACCCTTGGTCGACATGTTGGGGAAATCCATGATACAACGAGTATATGAACAAGTATACCATACAGTCGATCAAATCTATGTAGCAACCGACGATTTGCGGATTGAGGAGGCTGTAAAAGCATTCGGAGGAAATGCAATCATGACCTCCGGCCATCATCGCAGCGGAACCGACCGTTGCTTTGAGGCATATCACAAAATTGGCAGCGCTTGCGATGTGGTTATCAATATCCAAGGTGACGAACCGTTTATCCAACCTGAACAAATCGAATTGTTAAAAAGCTGCTTTTCAGCGCAGGAAACGCAAATTGCTACGTTAGCTAAACCTTTTGCTTCAGACTGCAACTTCGAAAAAGACGTGCGCAACCCGAATGCTCCCAAGGTAGTGATCAACCAAAATCATGAAGCGCTTTATTTCAGCCGATCCGTAATCCCTTTTATCCGTGGGAAGGAATGTTCAAAATGGCTTGATTTCCATACATTTCACAAACATATCGGATTGTATGCCTACCGTATTGAAGCGCTGCAATCCATCGTCAATCTGCCGCAATCGCCTTTGGAGTTGGCCGAAAGCCTCGAACAATTGCGCTGGTTAGATCACGGATACAGGATTAAAGTGGCCCTCACCCATCAGGAGACCATGGGCATAGACACACCCGAAGATATGGAGCAGGCATTGGGTTTTCTGGCCAAACACAATTAAAAAGCTGTCATAAAGAAACGCGAATGTGCGAACGCGCGAACGCGTAAATGACAAATTACGATATCACAATCCAATATAACCGTCGAGAAGTCTCACAGTGATAGCTCCCGCGGCATTGATTTCGAAGAAGTATCCGCCGGAGGCAAGTTCAAATTTCGCCGTTTGAACGCCATTATACACTGTTTCGCCTTTATAAACTGTACCGGGCGCTGTTGTTACCTTTCTCACACCGGTTATGGCTGCTACGGGAAGATACAACGTGGCGGAGGTATTAGCCGGAATGCGAGTTTGGTAGGAGTTTAGCTTTATGCCCTCCGGACATGTCGTGCATGTGTTCCAGCCGCTTTCAATTCTGCCATATTGGGAATCATAATGGCCGCTCGCTTGGACGATCCGTTCAATTTCCAACTCGAAGTTGTCAATGTCAGTATGGTCGGAAGTGTCAATCGTGGGTTGGAGGATGATTTCTTTGAATCCGGGGTTAGCAGGCACAGGTTGTATTCCCAGCATATATTCATAAAACCATTCGTTGATGCATCCGTATGCGAAGTGATTGAATGAGTTCATGCCTGCCGGTCCGAAGCCGAATGTTACATCGAATGAATTCCAACGTTCCCACCATGTAGTCCCGAGGTTTCTTACGGGAGCCATCCATCCGGGTACGCGATCTTGATAAATGGCTTTATAAGCAATTTCCTGTCCGCCTACGTTGGTTGTGACAGGTAGCAAGACATTAACTCCAAGGAATCCTACACCCAAGCTATATTCCGGTTCGTTGCGGATCTGTTTTCCCGTATTTCTGATGTTGATTAACAATGCATCAATCATATGCTGACGGTGGGCTTCGTCGCGGTATAAGCCTAATTTGATCGCCCAGGTCAGGGCTGTTTGTGCATTGTCCATAAGGTCGTCTATCGTGCCCTGTCTGCCTCCTCCCGACATCAGGTCGCCGGATATTCGTTTGGCCTCTAAGGGCGACACATTGGGTCTGTCTGCCCTGTTCAGGATTTCGGTAACCCAAGCAGCTGTCTTAACATCATACACGAATCCGCCGTCCACACGTTGAATGCCATAACGGTTAGTTGCCGTCACTTCTGCTTCCATCAATACGGGTGGCTTCAGAAAGTTTGCTTTGAGTTCATCATACCGTGTCTGATACTTGACTACTGCGGCGGCGTTGCCAATTGCCGTTGCCATATCGCGCATCAAAATGCTGGAGTAAATCTGGTAGACTGCACTCACGTATTGCAGATTTGCGCCTTTGAAAGCAAGCCAGTCGCCGTAATTATTTTGCGTGTATGTATGTTGACTACGAACCGGTATATTGGCAGTTGGTCGGGTGCGGACATTTTCGTCGGATGCCGTCCCGGAACCGGGTTTTACACTCAACATGAAAGTGCCATTGTCGCCATTAGGTCCGTTGCCGTATATCTTATCCATGAACCCGTCCATAGCTTGCCAGTTGCGCGTGATGATATGGGTATCGCCCGTCTTCATGTATGCTTGCCACGGGATTACGATACCCGCATCCGCCCAGCCTGATGCAGTTTGGGTAAGGTTGCTCGATCCAAAGCCGGCAGGCATAACAGAGCCATAACGGTAGTCATATGCCTCTCCATGACGCGCCATCATTTCCATGTACGCATCGTAGAAAGGAATTGCGTCAAAATTGAACATGGCTGCATTAGCAATGACCTGGGCGTCACCGGTCCAACCGGCTCGCTCAGTCCGTTGGTTACAGTCCGTGGGGATGGTAGTCCAGTTACTTGCCTGTCCCCAGAAACCGTTCTCGATCATCCTGTTGATCCAACGGTTGTTGGTCGTTATCTCGCCGGTCCTGTTATGCACTGAGGTGATATTCAGCGATTCAAGGCTATATATCGTGATGGTGGAGCCGGGTGTCTCAACGGATATCTCTGCATGTTCGAAACCATTGTAGAGGGTATGTGGCCTCCATGTTTGGCGTCCCTGCACCATCTTATAGTAGGAGGTTTGGCCGTCCCAGCCACGCATCGCGCCATAGTATAGCGAGAATTCGGGAGCATCGGGTCCGCCGTTTACTGCGATCCCGCCGTTAATACCCCTTCGGGCTACATTGTCGTTAAGCATTTCCGCATGACGTATCTTTACCACTGTATTTTGTTGTCCTTCGATACTCATCCTGACTGTACCGGACAGGTTCTGTCCAAAGTGGACGGACAACACCTCTCCGTAGCTGAGGGTTACGGGTGTCGTAAAAACACCCTTGGTGTTTGCAAAGTTGACAGGAATCTTATTGATCTTACCACGTTGGTTGATCGTGAAGAATTCAACTCCGTTTGGTTCAAGAAGGTTACCTGTTTCCCTTGCCTCAATCGATGAGAGGAATTGGGTTTCCGTAGGCCTTACAATCTGTTCAGGCTTGAACTTAAAGACGTCTGTTGGATAGAAATTCCATTCAGGGCTGTCATGAAACTGAGCTATCGCGCTATTATTGGGTTCAAGCGTGGCGCCGGCTGCTTCGAATGCACTTGCAAAGGTGATCTCCGGATTGCCATTGCCGGGGTTACGGCCTCTGTCGGTCACAGTAAACCAACCCCTGTCATCAAAGCCTACATTGTTCCAACCATTCAGTTCACGTGCCTTGTTAGCGCAGAAAAACTCGCCCATGTAATAGTCGTTGAAGATTACGGGACCGGCAATGGATTTCCATCCGGATGGATTCGTACCAACAACCTGAGTGCTGCCATCTGCAAATGTGATTATCATCTTTCCGAGCAAAGCCATTGTTCTTGAGATGTCGGTTGAGCCGGGTAGTTGCCAGGGCTTACCGCTATCGGTAAAGTCGGCTACGGGATTGAAATGGGATTGAGAAACCCTGCCTGCATAGTACCCTTTGTGCATTTCCGCTGCCAGCACTACCCTGCCTTTGTTGGCTTTGACCAAGTCTGTGACGTCGTACGTTTGGTAGTTCGTAAATAGCTTGTAGTCAGATGCTCCGGGAGCAAACATCGGCTCAACATTCACACCCTTAGGGTCTTTTATCGGTGCTTTTTTGCCATTGACGTACGCCTCGTAGTTGCCCATACCGGTCATATAAAGGACTGCAGACACAATGTCGTTTCGATTGAGCGTTACCTCGGTTCTGAGGAGCGGGTTGCCGCCAAGTCGCACATAATTGGTGAAGTTGCCGACGGTGGGCGTACCGGTTGCGGCGGCGGTACGCTCCCATCCGGTGGTACTCGGTGCAAAGCCGAACAGTTCAATCAAAGCGTCCTTCACAAGTTGGTTGCCATTCGGATCATCGGCCGGATTGATTAAAGGTAGATTCCACGTATTACCTGCCTGCTTGTGGGCGGCAGTGAGCGGGTCGGCATCGGTCTGAAGTGATTTGACCGGCATAATCCATGTCGCACCACTGAAGGTCGTACCGGTCATGAAGTAGGCAGGCTTCGATGTAATAGAGGCTCCAAATGTGGGCGTTACCGTCACTGTCCAGTAGTATTTGGTTTCATACGCCAGCGCTGAGCCAACGTATTGAATGCCTGTGGAAAGTCCGCTCGTTACGGATTTGCTGTCCCAGATGATGACTCCGTCAGGTGTGCCTGTCCTGATTACAATTTGATAGGCGGACTGGCTTTGACCGATACGGGTAGATGTCATCTGCCAGCCGAAACGGATCTTGTTTTTGTCAATTCCCAAGGGGTTTACCTGGTAGTTGACTGTCAATCCGGTTATTGAGGTTTCATTTTGTGTTTGCGCAAACACATTTCCTGCTAAAATGCAGACCATACATAACGATACAAACTGTTTCATGATCTATTGAATTATTTGATTTACTAATGTTTTGCTTCCCAAATGGTTCTTAAATGACTTGACAAAGGTATAAAAAAGATTGAAGAAATCAAAACGGATTTTCATTCGGAGCGGTTTGATGAAATAAAAATAACTGATTATGGCAGTTACAGGTAAAAAATCGGGTTAAATCGTAAAGCGCGAAAGGTAAGAATAATT
>JAIRJR010000102.1 GCA_031260575.1 Tannerella sp. | reverse complement strand
GGTGGGGGCTGGCGAACCCCACCCCTCATACCACCGTGCATACATTCGCACACAACGATTACAAAGTCTGTTTGATACGCTGTAACTTCCTTTCATTCAATAACTCCAATAGAAAAAATCAATCCTGCAGTTGCAAGATATATCCCGGCACCTTTTTCCGTAAATAGATGCATTAAAGGCAAATGCCACCTCTCAAAAAGAGAATCCATAATTATAAAAAAAATAAAACTGAGATTTAGGCGTGCAATAGACAATTTATTATAAACGCAACCAAGAAATAAAACATGTTTTACAACATAATAATAATAGAAAATATACTACACGGATATGATCTACTTACCAACTTGCTGAATTTTGCCTTCATAATTGCCCCAAATAGCATAAATCCGTAGTCCCCTCCCCCATAAATGAATTTACAATAACGTAATTTCCTGTATGTGTGATGCATACATTGTCAAGATTGGCAAGTAGGGTTAACAACATTGTTTTTCATTCATCCCCAATAACTCCTCAATCATATCCCGGTTATTGCTTAGGCGGGTTACTTTGTGCTGACCTCCTAATTTGTCTTTCATTTTGAGCCAGTCATGGAATAATCCTTCGCGGGCGGGAATGATTTCGGGAAGTTGCAAGGTGAAATCTTTATAGCGTTTGGCTTCATAATCAGAATTGAGGGATTGCAATGAAAGGTCTAAAGCTTTGGCAAACGATTCGAGTGAGGCAGGCGCTTTCTCAAATTCCACCAACCACTGATGACGCCCCATGGATTGATCCAGCGTAAATACCGGAGCTGCCGTGTATGCGTGCACCACCGCTCCTGTTTGCTGACAGGCTATCTCAATTCCTTTTTCGGCGTTGTCGACCATCAATTCTTCGCCAAACGCATTGATAAAATGATTGATACGCCCCGAAATCTCAATCTTGTGCGGAAAGAGCGAAGTAAATCGAACCGTATCCCCAATCAGGTATCGCCATAATCCTCCGGTCGTAGAAATGATCATCGCATAATTTTCGCCGATCTTGACTTCTTCTAAAGGAATGACTTTGGGATTGTCCGAAAGGTTAAGTTCGTTCACCGGAGTAAACTCATAGAACACCCCATAGTCGAGCATCAACAACAAACTTGAATCAGACGGTTCGTCCTGTATCCCAAAAAAACCTTCCGAAGCATTGTATATTTCCATATAACGCATCCGGCTGGATGGTATCAAATCCTTGTATTGAGTGCGATAGGGGTCGAAACTAATCCCTCCGTGGAAAAAAACCTCCAGATTCGGCCATACCTCAGTCAATGTTTCTTTACCGGTTCTTTTCAGAATGGCTTTGATGAGCACCAAAATCCATGAGGGGACACCGGAGATGTTGCCGACATCCCGTTTTCGGGTTTGTTCGACCACAGCCTTAATTTTGGCCTCCCATTCGTTCATCAGGATCGTCTGTTTTCCGGGTATTCGCACTAAATTGACCCATTTGGGGATGTTTTGTATCAAAACTGCCGACAAATCTCCACACCGTGCTTTTTGATTTAGGGGTGAAGGACTGTGGCTCCCTCCCAGAATCAAGCCTTTTCGTAAAAAAAACCGACTGTCGGGATTGTTTCGCAAATAAAGCCCAACCGTATCATAACCTCCCTGATAATGACAATGTTTGAGAATTTCGTGTGTGACAGGGATGATTTTACTTTTGTCGTTTGATGTACCGCTACTCTTTGCATACCATCCCACTTTCGAAGGCCAGAGGATATTTTCCTCCCCGTTCACCATACGTTTGATGAAAGGTTTCAATGTATCATACGTCTGGATCGGCAGGCGCCCGGCAAACGTTGCATAATCACGAATGCTTTTATAATCATATTTCATCCCCCACTCGGTGCGTCCGGCATACCTTAACAGCATGTCTAATTGGGCGCGCTGGAACTTGTCCGATCTGCCTTCGTACGACTCGATTGTGTTCAGTCGGTTGCGAAAAAAGAGGGATGCACCGCGATTGATGACGTTCATAAATTCATTTTATTTACGATATTTTGGCAAAAGTAGATGAAATTAATATTTATTCCAAGTGCGTAGAATAAAAAAATGATTACAGATCTAAATTATGAAATCGAAAAAAATTGTATATTTGAAGAAAAATTGAATTTCTGACATAAAAGAACATATTGGTACAATGAAAAAAAAGATTGTAATACTCAGCGGAGCAGGCATGAGCGCCGAAAGCGGCATCTCTACCTTTCGAGATTCCAACGGTTTATGGAATAACTACCGGATAGAAGATGTGGCAACTCCGCAAGGCTTCGCTAAAAACCCCCAATTGGTTTTGGATTTCTATAATCAGCGGAGAAAAGAATTGTTGACGGTCGAACCCAATGCCGGACATTATGGATTGGCGGCTTTAGAAGCAGACTTTGAGGTGGAGATCATCACACAGAATGTAGATAATCTGCACGAACGCGCCGGGAGCAGCCACGTGCTGCACCTCCATGGCGAATTGATGAAATCATGCCCGGTAAGTAACCCGAATAAACCGTATGAAATACCCGCAGACCGTCCGGAAATCAATGTCGGAGATACGGATCTGAATGGCGACCAGTTGCGTCCGTTTATTGTTTGGTTCGGCGAAGCCGTTCCCAATATCGAACAGGCAATACAGATCGTCGAATCCGCCGATATCTTTGTGATTATCGGAACATCGCTGAATGTTTATCCCGCAGCCGGATTATTGAACTACGTCACACAAGGACAACCGATTTACCTGATTGACCCCAATGAGGTGAAGGCGTATCGCAATGATATTCAACTTATCAGGGCAGGAGCAGCCGAGGGTGTGCAACGGCTGACGGAACTGCTGTCCGGACGATGATTCATGGGATTTGCATGATGTACATGAATGTGTAGATGTATTTGTAACAAATTGCCCCCTTTGTTCGTCTATATGGAGAAATAGAGAATGGACAATGAAACGTAACAGCCGGCGGAAATGACTGCGGAGGAGTTCAAAAAGGAGTATTATATCATACATCCGAAACTTTACCGGATCGCATTTGCTTTATTGAACAATGCCTCTGATGCAGAAGATATTCTGCAAGATACCTACCTCAAATTATGGGGTATGCGGGCTGAATTATCGAAGGTTCTTCAACCGGAAGCGTTTAGTGTCAGGTTAATAAAAAATCTCTGTTTGGATTTTCTCCGTTCGCCTAAAAACCGGCAGGATGATGAACCGGCTGAATTTTTACAATTGACCGACGATTCTACTCCGGAAGATGAATTGCACAGTA
>JAIRJR010000080.1 GCA_031260575.1 Tannerella sp. | reverse complement strand
CATAGATTTCATACTAATTATATAACGTCCCCGAATTGATAACCGGCTGCGCATTTTCATCGCTGCAAAGGACGACTAATAGATTGGAGATCATTGCGGCTTTTTTATCGTCGTCGAGTTCGATAATCTTCTCTTCAGAAAGTTTTTCCAAAGCAAGTTTAACCATACTGACCGCGCCTTCCACGATTTTTTCACGGGCAGAAATGATTGCATCAGCCTGCTGGCGGCGCAACATGACAGCGGCTATTTCGGGAGCGTAAGCCAGATAATTCACGCGCGCTTCCACAATTTCGATACCGGAAATAGACAGGCGTTCGTTCAACTGTTTTTCGAGAATTTCGTTGATTTCCTGTCCGCCGGAACGTAAAGTGAGTTTTTCATCTTCGTTTTCCGAATGGTCGTAGGCAAACATACCGGCTACGTGGCGCAATGCGGCATCGCTCTGGACTTTTACAAAATCTTCATAAGCCTTCATTTTCTCCTGAACGTTTACGACTTTTATGCCCGCACCCTGTGGCATCGGACTTGCTTTCGATGTGTTGTCAATTTCGAAAGAAGCCTTGTAGGTATCTACTACCCGCCAGACCAATACCTGTCCGATCAATATCGGATTGCCTTTTCTGTCGTTCACCTTGATTGTCGGCGCATCCAGATTCCGGGCACGCAGAGTCAACTGTTTTTTCGCATAAAAAGGATTTACCCAAAAATAACCGTTATCCTTGATCGTTCCTTCGTATTTGCCGAAAAAAGTCATTACGCGGGCTTCGTTCGGCTCGATTTGCATGAAACCAATCCAGGCAATACAGTTAAAAACAAATACCGAAACCAACAAAGTCCAACAAACGATTGCCGGCCAAACCGGCAAAGAAACGTTGACCAACCAGATAAAAAAACCGGTGATTGCAAACACTAACAGAATGTTGAAAAGCAACATAGGGATACCGGGCAATCTTAATCCACTGAAAATTTCTTCTTTTTTCTTCATAATGATTTAATTTGAATTGATATTAAAATGATATCGCAAAGATACTGCCTATTTTCACATAAACAAATAAAAAATGTTTTTTTTGAAAAATAAAGCGGTGTTCTTATAAATAACAACAAAACAACGTAGAAAAAAAGCTATATATTTGCGGAAAATTCAGACAATTTCTAATAAATGACGAAGTTTTTTCTTGCTGTTTACGATTTTTTTGTTTTCCATAAAAGACAACTTTTTGCCTTACTCACTTTATTGCTTGTCGTTTTTGCCGGCTTGACGATGCAAACACGTTTCAAAGAAGATATTTCAAGTTTTCTGCCCGAAACAAAGGAAAACGAACGCATCAACAATGCCTACCGGCATGTCATTTCCGCCAATAAGATTACGGTGTATTGCTCGGCGCCCGACTCGACCGGCCAAAATGCAGACAATCAAATCGAAGCGATCGAGAAATTGGCCGGCTACCTGCAGAAATCGGATTCTTCTTATATAAAAAGTCTGATGTACAAGGTCGACCCGGCCAAAATGCTGCAACTTTCGGAATTCATAGTCCGGAATATGCCTTACTTTTTAGATGAAAAAGATTATCAGCATATCGACTCCCTTCTGTCGAGGGAGGCCATTGCTAACCGGTTAAAAAACAACCGCGAACAACTTATGTCTCCCATCGGTATGATTTTCAAACAAACCATGTTGTCCGACCCGCTCGGAATGGCAAACCCGGTTTTGGCGAAATTGCATGATTTTCAGATAAGCGGTCAATTCCTGACATACCGGGATTACATTTTTACGGACGACCATAAAGCATTCCTGCTGATTGAGTGTGCGATGCCGGCCAGCGAAACAAACCAAAATGCGGTTTTGATTGATTCGCTTGACCTGTATATCGATAAAGTGCAACAAGCAATGGAAGGTAAAATTTCTTTTCACCATTTCGGAGCTTCCGAAATCGCGCTTACCAATGCCTCACAGATAAAAAAGGATACGTTGATTTCCGTATGTATCTCATTACTTCTGATTTTCGCGATTTTAATCTATTCCTACCGGAGTGGGAAAAAGATATTCCTGATCTTCTTTTCGATTCTTTTTGGCGGGTTATTTGCGATGGCTTTGATGTACTTGATTCGTGGTGAGGTTTCGATTATTGCAATCGGAATCAGTTCGATCATGTTTGGTATTGCGGTCAACTATCCGCTTCATTTTATCGATCATCACAACTATATCCCCCATCCACGCAAGGTCATCAATGATATTGTCGAACCGCTCACCATTGGAAACATTACAACGGTTGGCGCCTTTCTGAGCTTAATCTTTATTGGCTCCGGTGCGATGCAAGACTTGGGTCTGTTTGCTTCACTTCTGCTGGTTGGGACGATTGTGTTTGTGCTTTTTTTCCTTCCCCACTTCTTACCGGCACATCAAAAAACGTTTCACCAACCCCTTCCTTCTCCCTTTTCACGATTTATCGGCAAACCGTTTGAAAAAAACCGTTGGGTGGTCGGCGGCGTACTGTTATTGACCGTTGTTCTTGGTTTTTTCAGTCCGGATACACACTTTGAAACAAATATGCAGGGAATAAACTACATGACTGATTCGCAACAAAAAGAATATCAACGGATGATGGATATTTTAAACAAGAATCAACATGTCATGTATTATGTGACCGAGGGAGAAAATCCAAACCAAGCGCTTGAAACGAACGAACAATGGATTCCGCGACTCAATCAATTAATAGCAAAAGGGATTCTGACCAAAACAGGCGGCTTGAACATCTTTTATCCTTCCCTTGCGTTACAAGCCGAACGCGTCGAACGGTGGAATGGTTTTTGGGACGCCCGCAGGGATTCAGTTCTGTTGTTTTTGCGCGAAGAATCAATGAAATTAGATTTTAAGCCCGACGTATTCGATTCGTTCGAAGCGATGCTCCATCAAACATGGGAAGTTGCGGGTTTACCGTTTTTTGAACCGGTCAAAGAAGCTCTATTCAAAAATTTTATCGTCGAAACGGGTACCAAAACGATGGTAATCAACCTGCTTTATACGGATGCCCATCATGCGTCCGATTTAGAAAAAGAACTGAACCGGTTCGATCCCTCCTCTGTCGCCTTCGATTCCGGTTCTTTGACACGACGGATGGTCGAATCGCTGTCCGACAACTTTGATTATGTGCTTTATGTGTGCGCTTTGATCGTTCTTGCTTTTTTAATCGTTTCCCTGGGCAGGCTCGAATTGGGCATTATTGCTTTTATACCTTTGGCGTTTAGCTGGATATGGATATTGGGGTTAATGAATATCTTCGATATCCGTTTCAATATTGTCAACATCATTTTAGCCACATTTATCTTCGGACAGGGCGATGATTATACCATTTTTATGACCGAAGGACTGATGTATGAATATGCACGCAAACGAAAAATACTGTTTTCCTATAAAAACAGCATTGCGCTTTCAGCCCTCATTATGTTTATCGGTATCGGTTCGTTGATTTTTGCCAAGCACCCGGCGCTTCGCTCACTGGCTGAAGTAACGATTATCGGTATGTCGTCGGTTGTGATTATGTCCTATATTTTTCCATCCCTGTTATTTAATACCCTCACACTACGTAAAGGAAATAAACGGTTGATGCCTGTTACGCTGAAAAATCTGTCGGCGATGACCTTCTCGTTTGTCTACTTTTTGATATTTAGCTTATTAATCACTCTTGCCGGAAGTATTTTATTTGCTTTCGGACCTAAAACGGAAAAGAAAAAATATTTATATCACGTTTTGCTACAGCGGATTGCACGATTTACGGTCTTCCGTATCCCGCAAGTGAAAACAACCTACGAAAACCTTGCAAACGAGACATTTGAAAAACCGGGCATTATCATTTGTAATCATCAATCGCATCTTGATCTGATGTGTATTATGATGCTAACGCCGAAATTGGTGATATTGACCAACGACTGGGTGTGGAATTCGCCTTTTTACGGACGATTAATACGGTATGCCGATTTTTATCCCATCTCCGATGGTTTCACCAATGCCCTCGCCCCTTTAAGCGAAATTGTGAAAAGAGGCTATTCCGTGGTCACTTTTCCCGAAGGCACACGCTCGGAAGACTGTTCTATCCGCCGGTTTCGCAAGGGCGCTTTCTTTTTAGCCGAACAACTGCAATTGGATATCATACCTGTAATGATTCATGGCGTCGGGCATGTACTACCCAAAAAGGAATTTATGTTGCGGAAAGGGAAAATCCATATCCGGGTTATGGAGCGGATCAAGATCAATGACAGTCGTTTTAGCAACGATTTTTCAAGCCGCAGTAAAGAGATACGCCGCTTCTACAGGGAACAGTATCAATCGCTGAGTAAACAAATCGAAACGCCTGATTATTACAGCGATTTAGTGATTCACAACTACATCTATAAAGGCGCTTCGGTCGAACGCGCCGTCCGCCGGAGCCTGCGCCGGAACGATAATTTCAAGTCGCTGATCAGTCAACTTCCCGACGAAGGAAAAGTAGTGGTCGTAAACAGCGGCTACGGCGAATTTGCGCTACTTCTCGCCCTTGTCAAAAAACAGTTGCAAATCGTTGCGTACGAAGAAAATTCGGACTTGCGTGATTTGGCAGCCAACTGCGCATCAGTCTCCGCTAACCTGGTTTATACCGGCGATGCACAATATCTTATCCCGGATTCATCTTCCTGTCGGATTTGGATAGAGAACGGTACCTATAAGCGTATTTGAGTTTGAGCCGATTCATTCGGTTGGCAGGTTGTGTCCATTACTGAAAAGCGTTATATATCGCATCCTGAATACGTGTACGTATGTTCAAGGAAGACAGTTTGTTGTTTATCCTTGTGGGATTCACCCTGTTACTCAAAAAAATGTATACCAACTTACTGTCGGGATCTATCCAAAAGCAGGTACCGGTATACCCCGTATGCCCGTAGACAGACCCCGGCGCGAGTTCGCCGCAAGGCGAATTGTTTGGGTTTCTCGTATCGGGTTTGTCAAATCCCAACCCTCGACGAATGGTCGGGCTCTTACTTTGCGTAAAGAGTTTACAGGTCGATTCGGAGAGATAGGTTTCTCCGCCATAACTGCCATGCTCCACATACAATTGTAATACCTTCGCCAAATCATTTGCATTGGAAAATAATCCCGCATTGCCCGAAACGCCGCCCTGCAAGGCAGCGGCTTCGTCATGTACATATCCGCGAAGCAGCTGGCGGCGAATGAAAGGGTCTGCTTCAGTAGGAATAATTTCCATTGTATCAAGTTTTTGTAATGGATTGTAAGTCGTACGGCGAGCGCCTAAACGATTAAAAAAGTTTGCATACAATAATTGATCCATCGGCTGGAGCATTTGCTTTTCCACAATCATCTTCAACAAGATAAAGTTGATACAACTGTATACATACCTCCCGCGAACACTCAGCTTGGCTTCTTTTATTTGATTCATAATTACATCTTTAAACGATTCGTTCACGAAAAAATCCTTTGCTGCCTCCGTAGTAAACCCGGGTTTCCGTTCTTTCGACACCACATCGGGCAGGAATGTAAAATCCGACCTTACATACATCTGCCGGTCGTATCCATATCGATGTGTCTTTGTCGCCGTAGCGCTGGTCAAACTACCTGTAAAACTACTCGAATCAATCGTCTGATGATAGAAATTAATTACAGGAGGCATACCGGACTGATGATACAATAATTCTTCCACCCTCAAAGCGCTTTTGTTGGTTCCCTGAAATTCGGGAAAATAGTACGAAAGCGGCGCGCTTAATATGATCTTATTGTCATCGAACGTTTTCATGACGGCAAGCAAAGTACCGGTCGCTTTCGAGACCGAAGCCAAATCGTAGACCGATGCCCCTGTTATTTTCCTTTTCTTTTGATAATCTTCATAACCGAATGATTGACTGTAAATAATCATACCGTCTTTTGCTACCAACACCTGGCAGCCGGGGAATGCTTCTTCTTTTAATCCTTCGTTCACAATCGTATCAATCGCATGCAATCGCATGGAATTGATACCCGCTTCTTCAGGTTGATGATATCCCAAACGTGTCTTTGAGGTATAAGCGCCGGTACCGCCATAGTACATATCGGGTATGGATACCGGCAATTTTCCCTTTGCCGCAATTCCTCCATAAACCGCTTGAGCTGCAAATTCCTGTGCGAAAGGCGTGCCTTCGTAGGCCATGATCACCGTTTTTGCGTTGCCGATTGTGTTCTTGTATTCGGTACAGAAATAGGGCAAAGTAAAAAAAACACATACCATATCTTTTTTTTCAGCCAATTGATTCAAGACCGGATGTTCTTTGATACGCACGGTATAGATTGCGCAAATAATTACGTCGAAGCGTTCCAATTCGTTGGCCATTTTCCGGATCTCATCCGCTTTCGTATCTAATGTTATTTGAAAATGGGGCAACGAGTCGTAGTTGTTTAACATTTTCTGAAATTCATCGCCAAAAGGGTCGCCAATGGAAAGAACGGCGGCTTTCTTCTTATCCAATTGTTTCAATGGAATATAGTCGCCTTCATTTTTTAATACGGTAATTGCTTCTTCGTTTAATTTAGCTGCCAACCAAGCGGCATGCGGCGTATTCAGCCGCTCGGACAAACCGTCCAATTCGACGGGTTGATACCGGTTCAACCCTGCAATATATTTATATTGAAGTATCTTCCTGCACTTGGCATCAATGTCTTCTTTCTTTAATATCCCTGTGTTAAGCGCCTCTTTGACAGCAGCTAATTCTCTCACCGGCGAGCTTGGCGACAAAGCAACGTCGTTTCCGGCTAATAAAGCCGCCACCACAGGGCTGTTTCGGCCTCGCTGAGTTGCCCCTCTCATGGCCAGCGCATCGGTAAAACACAATCCTTCAAATCCCAAATTCTTTTTTAAAAAGCCGGTCACTACATTCTCCGAAAAAGATGCAGGCTGTTGGGTTTTATCCAAAGCCGTGAAATGGATATGTGCAGTCATAATCCCTGAAAACCGCCCGATAATATATTTTTTAAAAGGTAATAATTCCACACTGTCCAACGAAGCCATCGAACGGTGGACAACCGGTAAGCTGTTATGCGAATCGTCCGATGTATCTCCATGTCCGGGGAAATGCTTTGCCACCGAAATGATCCCCATACTTTCCAAACCCTTGGCATACATGATTCCCCTCTCGGCAACTACACGGGGGGCTTCTCCAAACGAACGAATGCCAATCACGGGATTGTCTACATTGCTGTTGACATCCATCACCGGTGCAAAATTGATATGAATACCCATCTCACGGCATTGTCGCCCAACCTCTTTTGCATAGTCTTCGAGCAACAAAACATCTTCGATCGCCCCCAACATCATGTTTTTAGGGAAACGGGTGGTATTATCTAAACGCATGGATAACCCCCATTCGCCATCCAACGCAATAAATAGAGGAACACGGGCGGATTTCTGTAAACGATTCGTCACATCAGCTTGCATAACGGCATCGCCACGATGAAACAAAATGCCTCCAACCTTTACTTGATTAATATAGCCCTCCAGAGTTTGCATATTCCTCGAATCGGATGTCGGATTGGCCACAACCATAAACAGTTGACCTATCTTTTCCTCATCGCTCAAAGTACAGAAAATAGAATCAACCCATTGATTCATTTCAACTTTGTCAATTTTGGCATACAAATCGGGTATAATCTGTGCCATCGCACAAATTGAAAGCAGACAACCCATTCCGGCAGAAACAATCTTTCTCATTACTTTTCTTTTTTTTGCATACAAAAGTAAATGAAATATTCTATTTCTCCGAACGCTTCATATGAAAATTCAATCCACCAACTTATTGACCGCCTTCTCGGAGGAGGGTACAGGCCGCATATAATTGCCCGATGAGGGAGCGACAGTGCCGACATATTGGGCGCCGGAGCCTTTGGTAGGGAACGTTTCGCTCCGGCGAAAAAAACGAAAAAAGCATTAACGAAAAGATAACATTCTCAAAATTTTAAATGCCGTTTTGCCTCTCTAAACACTTTATCGTATTCAGGCAAATCGTGAATTTGTGAGACAAGTTTCTTTTCCCAATCTCTTTTGAAAGCCGCTTCTTTGCTCAAAACTTTTTCCATAAACCTTTTCGGGTCTTGCTTTTTATGTTGTGCTTTATTTTGAAATTCAGACAAATAGTCGGAAACCTGTAATCTTTCTATTTTTGTCAAATACCAAAAGTCGTACAAATCTCTCGGCTCCGTTCTTCCCATTAATGCTGTCATTTTTTCAATCAGCACTTCGGCAAGTGAATAGCATTGCACGTTAAAATCTTCTTCAAGGTCGGTGTAATTTCTAAAAATCGCTTTTGTCTCAACTTCTGTTTATAAAGTTTCGCCTCTCGTAATGTCAATTTTCAAATCACGACTGACCATACTCCCCTGTAATGAGGCAACATAATCAATGTAAAATTGCGGACTTCCCGATTCTTGAGTTGCCCATTTTTTCGGGTCAATTTGCATATCAATGTTCGATTCCTCTTTGATAAATTCAAAAAGATTGTTGAAATCTTGTCTAATTTGTTCGTTTGAAACTGTTTCGTCTATCAGCGTAAAATCTAAATCTTCGGAAAATCTGTAATCTTCAAAATATGCTTTTTTCAACACTGTTCAACCTTTGAAAACCAATACGTTATGCAAAATTTGATTTTTTGAAATAGCAAAAAGCAACCACGAAAGCACATAGTCCTTTTCAATTTGCCGGTCGCTTACACGATTTTTGGTTGCAACTTTGTTTATCTCTTTTTGTTCAATCATATTTTAA
>JAIRJR010000050.1 GCA_031260575.1 Tannerella sp. | reverse complement strand
AACTGTGCCCCTACCCCTATCTGACAGGCAGCTTCCAACACTTCCTGTTCGAGGTTAATGTCGCGAAACGCCTGCCCGCCTTCGTTTCCCGTCGCCGGCAATGTATCATAATAATGTGTGGAGGCCAACTTGACCGTTTTCAGTGTTTGATCTGCCGATGTACCTCCTATCACAAAAGCGATATGGTAGGGCGGACAGGCAGCTGTGCCTAAGGTTTTCATCTTTTCAACAAGATAAGGCAACAACGTTTGAGGATTCAGTAAAGCCTTTGTTTCCTGAAAGAGGAAGGTCTTATTGGCTGATCCGCCTCCTTTGGCGATGCAGAGGAATGAATATTCGGCGCCTTGCGTAGCATATAGGTCGATTTGGGCAGGCAGGTTACAATCGGAGTTGACCTCGCGATACATATCCAACGGTATGTTTTGGGAATAACGCAAGTTTTCTTCGGTATAAGTCTGATATACACCTTTTGAGAGCGCTTCTTCGTCATTGCCCCCTGTCCATATCTGTTGCCCTTTTTTCCCCATGATAATGGCTGTACCCGTATCTTGACAGAAAGGAAGTTGCCCTTTGGCAGATACTTCCGCATTGCGCAAGAATGTGAGTGCCACAAATTTATCGTTTTCGCTGGCTTCCGGGTCGTCAAGGATACGGGCTACCTGCTCCTGGTGTTTGGTGCGTAACAGGAACGCTACATCACGAAATGCGGCGCGTGCCAGTTTAGTCAATCCTTCAGCTTCGACCTTCAACACTTCGCGCCCTTCGAACATGGCAGTCGAAACATGCTCTTTAGTAAGCAGATAGTAGGATGTATCGTCTTTCTCCAATGGGAAAGGAATCTGGTATTTAAAATCAGTGGCCATATTCGTTGGGGTTTATTAATTATTGCATTGTTTTCTCAACCAGTTGTCGCCGGCTATCCTTTGTTCAGGATAAGTCCAATGGCCTGAATTAAGGTATAAATCCAAATCTTTGGTACCGGGTATTACATTATAAGCGGCGTACATGGAAGTCGGTGGACACGTGACATCGTTAAACCCCAAGGTATACCATCCCGGTACTTTAACACGACGTGCGAAGTTCACAACATCAAAATAGGCAAGTGTCTCTATTTCGCCGGGTTTTGGTTTTGCATTTCTAAAATAGCGAGGCCAACCTCCGGCGCGGTTATTCAGGTATCCTGCAAAATCACACAGCGCAGGATATTGTGCTGCCAAAAAAAGGAACAACAAAGAACATACCCATAACAAACTTCGTTTCATGATTCATCAATTTTAAAATTCTCGACACAAAGGTAGAAAAAATCTTTATTTTTACTCCTTTCATTTGTGATTATTCTATCATACGAAGTGTAAATCATCTCGCATCTCATGGATATTTCCAATATTTTGCACTATTTTTGCAGAAAATGACTTTGATATTTAAAATATGTCTTTCGCAACTTCCTATTTTGCCCGCTATAAATCGCTCCCTCCATTTTTTACGGCGCAGCCTGACAAGGATTTAATTATTGTCGTGATGATTCCATGTTACGATGATATATCTATTTTCGAAACGCTCCGCTCGTTAGAAGACGCGATTCCGGTACGGTCGGGAATAGAAGTGATTGTCGTGGTCAATTCGGGTGAGACGACGCCGGCCGCAACCGTTGAAAGAAACCGGACGATTTACACAAGGTTGCAACAGCAGGCTAATGAATCATATTATTCACATTTTCAGGTATTACCAATATTGATAGAAGGAACTGAAAAGAAAAAAGCCGGCGTGGGATTTGCCCGTAAAGCGGGAATGGACGAAGCGGTCAGGCGATTTGCCGCCATCGACTGTCCGTCAGGCTTGATTGTGTCGTTAGATGCCGACACCTTGGTGGCGCCGAATTATTTGCAAGTGGCGGAAAAGGCCTACCACAACGCATCGGCAAACTGTTTTACCTTTCAGTTTCAACATCTTTACGACCCGGAACGCTATACAGAAGCTGAAATACATGCCTGTCAACTTTATGAACTATATCTGCGATATTTCCACTCGGCATTGAAAATGTTGAATGTACCTTATGCCATTCATTCCATCGGGTCGTGTTTTGCAGTGCGCGCCGAAGCCTATACAAAATTAGGCGGAATGTCGATGCGGCAAGCCGGAGAAGATTTCTATTTTCTGCAAAAGGCGGTTAAGATGCAGCCGGTCTGCGAGATGGATGAATTGATCGTATTTCCGGCTCCGCGTATTTCGGATCGAGTGCCCTTCGGTACGGGCGCTTCCGTAAAACATATTATGGCAGAAGGCTCTTATCGTGTATACAACTTCGAATTGTTCAGGCTGTTAAAAACTTTTTACGACTTATTTCCGGCTTTTGAGCGCGAAGACGTACAAGCTTATATCCCGCCTGAGATCATGAATTTTATCGGGTTAAATCCATTCAACCATTCACTGGTCGAATGCAGAAAATATTCATCTTCACCAAACACCTTTTTAAAGCGGATGTACGACCGGTTTGACGCCTTCTTTATCGTTAAATTCCTGAATACCTTTGATAAAAATAGCGCTGTCCCGCCCATAAACGTGTTGGAGGCGGCAAGGATTTTGAACAAAGAAACCGCAACAGCAAATTGATTCGGGTTAACCTCCAATGCTTTTCATGACAACTTTTTTTTATTGTTTTTTTTGATGTAAATCCGGAAAAAAAGGTATTTTTGTGAGTTGATTTTTAATAATTATTTAAACCGTATTTTTATGAACCACATGAAACACTTATTAATCGCATGGATTGCAGTGGGAACCATCTGTTCTCCATTGGGTTTGCAAGCGCAGCGAAGAAATGCGAACCAACGCAAAGACACCATTCATGTCGTCGGACATGCACACATGGATATGAACTGGTTATGGACTTACTCGGAAACAATGAAAATGTGTAACGACAATCTGCGTCAGGCAGTTGCTTTTATGGACGAATTTCCGGATTATACGATGCTTCAGAGCCAGGCGTCTGTTTTTAAGTTTGTCGAAATGGTCGACCCTCCCCTATTCGAGCAGGTGAAAAAATACATAAAGGAAGGACGCCTGGAATTGGCAGGAGGAATGTGGACGGAGGGAGATACCAATCTTTCATCGGGTGAGGCCATTAGCAGATCCTTTTTGCTTGGACAGCGATATTTCCGGCAACATTTCGGAAAAATGACACGACTGGGCTGGTTGCCGGATAACTTCGGACATATTTCTCAATTGCCTCAGATACTGAAGTTAGGAGGCTGTGATTACTATTATTTTCACCGGTGCAAACCTTATAAAGGCACTTTTTGGTGGACAGGAACGGATGGCTCAACCGTATTGTGCTACGCAAACGACACCTATAACGGACGGATCACACCGGAATTGAAAGATGAATTTCAAAAAATAACGCCGGATAAAAACCGTTTATTACATATAACGGGTATTGGCGACCACGGAGGTGGTCCCACGCGCCGCGAAATTGAAATGGTACATCAATTGGATCGTACACCCGGATATCCGGCAGTCAAATTTTCGACCGTAGAAAATTTCTTTGAGAAAGTTTCCAAAGAAATGAATGGAAGACCAACGCATCACGGAGAAATGCAGTACATTTTCGAAGGATGTTATACCACGGTGGAAGAAATCAAATCAGGCAACCGGAACAGTGAAAACTCGCTTTTCAGAAGTGAATTTTTTAATACGCTACGCTGGCTTCAGGGAGATACCTATCCGGCAAACGAGTTAAGGGATTTATGGACAACCGTAACTTTCAATCAGTTCCATGATATTCTTCCGGGGTCGGCCATACATGAAGCCAACAAGGAAGCGATAGCGCGCTATACCGAGGTGCAACGTATTTCAAAAGAATTAGGCGATTATGCATTCCGGAAAATGGCCGATGAAGTGAAGTTTCAAACCAATATGGGACAACCGGTTGTAGCTTATAACCTTCAACCCGTATCACGGAAAACCGTTGTCGAAGCCGAAGTCTATTCTCACGAATCGCCTGCAACGATACGACCGGTTGGCTGGAGCAATTATTACGGTTCAAAAAACATTACACCGGTAGATAAAGGACAAGGCAATGTACCTACGGTATTGGTTCGCGACGGTTCGGGTAAAGCCTATCCGGCACAAATCGTATGGGCGAAGACTACACCTCCGGGTGTGACTTCAAAAGTCCAATTTGTAATCGATGATTTTCCGGCAGGAGGCTATAAAACATTCTATGTCGATATGGAAAAACCGGGCGAATATAACAACCCCATTCCATTCAGGGATAACATCTTTGACACAGATTATTTTAAAATCAAGGTCGATATGTCGACAGGCGCAATTGTCAGTCTGATTGATAAACGCACACAAACAGAATATGTGAGAGAAGGAGGCAGGCTGAATACGTTGCGAATCACGATGGAAGACAGGAGGGGCGGAATGAAATCCTGGGTAATTAACAGAACGGTAGGTGAATTCAACGTTACCGATGTCCGAAGCGTGAAATTGGTAGAAAACGGACCGGTACGGGCATGTATTGAAACCGAAAAGGTATGGGGCAAATCAAAGTTTATCGAACGGACTTATATCTACCGCTCCTATCCCCGCATCGATTACGATATGGAAGTGCATTGGCTGGAAACAGGCTCAAGAACGGAAGATTCGCCCATGTTGCGGGCTGTCTTTCCTTTAGCGATTAAGGATGCCCGTTTTTACAGTCAGGTTCCTTTCGATATCATCGAAAGTCCGGCAGACGGAAAAATCGGCGGCAACCCGCTTCCCGAATACATATCCATTCGCAACGACTACGGCAATGTTGCCGAAGCAAGAGACGGCCAGGAAGTCCCGGCGCAAAAATGGGTGGATGTGAACAACGGACAGACAGGTATTGCGCTGATAAACAAAACGAAATATGGTCATGCATACCATAATGGCGACTTGAAAATAACCTTGATGCGTGCAGCAGGCGAACCGGATCTCTATCCGAATCTCGGTAAATTCAATATCAGTTACGCCCTCTTTCCGCATGCAGGAGACTGGAAAAGTCAAGTTTGGCAAGAAGGTGAAAACTTTAACATCCCCGTATTGGCTGCTGAACCTCCTTCATTGGCTTTGGCTAAGAATCATGCAACGCGACCGGAAAATGCTTCGTTCCTTACCGTTGCGCCTGCCAATGTATCACTGACCGGAATGAAACAGTCGGAAGAAGGCGAAGAACTGATTATCCGCATCGTCGAAATAGAAGGAAAAGAAACAACCGCTACCATCGACCTGCCTGTTACAGCCGGAAAAGCAAGACGTTTGAATATTCTCGAACTTCCTTTGGCAAATGTATCACAACCCGAAATAAACGGGACGAAATTAACCGTCAAATTGAAACCGAACGAAATCGTTACATTGGGAATTGAAAAATGAAAATTGATCATGAAAAGATAAAAGTCAGGAAATTTTCGTATCTTGCCGCCGTAAAAGTTGAATTTTAAGCATACGACTATGTCACAAGAGAAGGATATTTTTAAAATTAAGCATAATAACTTGAGACCCGGGAAGGGCAGGTTACTGATTTCAGAGCCTTTTTTACAAAATATTTATTTTCAGCGAGCAGTCATTCTGTTAGTTGAACATAATTTGAAAGGTTCGATGGGGTTTGTATTGAATAAACGGACAAACTTGATTATAAACGATTTCTTTCCCGAAATGAAGTATTTTCCGGATATTCCGATCTATCTTGGCGGCCCCGTCCATTCCAACCATTTGTTTTTTATTCATACTTTGGGTGGGGAAATCATACCTGATGGAGTAAAAGTGGCTGAAAATCTTTATTTTGACGGGCATTTTGAAGTATTAAAGCGCTATATTATGCAAGGAGGCGCTGTCGAAGGGAAGGTGAAATTCTTTTTGGGATATTCGGGATGGAGTGAAAATCAATTGATTGATGAAATTATTCGTGATTCTTGGTTAGTGTGCAACTCGTCTATCAAAAATATCATGCGAGCCGAAGGAGATGCTTTTTGGAATCATTCCATTGATTCTTTAGGTAGCCCATACAAAACATGGAAAAATTACCCTAAAAATCCGGAATGGAATTAAGCATGATGAACCGTATTCAAAAAATCCTCACTTTCACAATACTTCCACTCGTCTGGAAACGAATAGGATACGAGATATTGTTTCCAACACAAACAAAGTCTGTGCTTTCCCATTTTACGATTTGTCTGTTATTGTTTTTTTGCGTAGCATCGAAACTTTCGGCAAACCAACCATTTTTTACCACAGGCATAGCGCTTACCGCAAAAGGTGAACTCTTACTATCGCAGAAAGGAACCGGACAGATTGATCTTTTTTCGCGTGATGGCAAGAAATTGATTCGTTCATTTACAATGAATGAAACACCAACCGGTATTTGTACCGACGGCAACAAAGCCTATATAACAACATTCGAGACAAAAGGAATGTTACAAATCCTGAATCTTACCTCCGGCGCGACCGAAGTGAGTATTCCCGTCGGTTCGGGCGCTTGTAACCCTGTTTTCAGCAAGGATAAACAAAAAATTTACGTCTGCAATCAATTTTCAAATACTGTTTTCGAAGTAGACTTGAGACAGCAGAAAGTCGCACGGACTGCACGCGTAGTACGCGAACCGAAAGCAGCCGTATTAAGTAATGACGGTAACTTCCTGTTTGTTGCGAATTTCCTGCCTAATCAACGTGCCGACCTTGACGTCGTTTCCGCCTGTGTATCCGTTATCGAAACAAACAATTTCACCAAAGTGAAAGACATCCCATTGGCTAACGGAAGCAATGCATTACGGGATATTTGCATTACACCTGATGGAAAATATCTTTACGTAACCCATAATCTGGGACGTTTTACCGTGCCCACCTCACAATTGCAACAAGGATGGATGAATACAAGTGCATTCAGCGTGATTGACGCTGAGAAACAGGAATATATGGGCGTAGTGTTGGTGGATGAGCCTGAACGCGGCGCAGCGGGTGTCTGGGGAATCCGTTGCAATCAGAATTATATTTACGTTTCCCATTCCGGTACGCACGATATCAGTGTCATCAATCATCAAGCTATGCTCGCAAGGTTTTTGGCTTATCCCAACAAAGAAGTGTTGGATTACGACCTGCGCTTTCTCTACGGATTGCGCGAACGGTTGCCGGTTGATGGCAACGGGCCTCGACAAATGGTTCTCGACGGTGATAAACTGTTCATACCAACATATTTTGCTGATATATTGAATATCATGGAGTTACCTTCAAACAAACTGACTGCCGTTGCCCTGAACCCCGAACGCAAAGAAACCAAAGAGCAATCGGGTGAAAAATATTTCAACGATGCGATGAAATGTTTTCAAAATTGGCAGAGCTGCAATGGTTGCCACCCGGGCGATGGAAGGATGGACGGACTGAACTGGGATTTGATGAACGACGGAATAGGCAATCCGAAGAATTGCAAAAGTCTGTTATATAGTCACGTGACGCCTCCATCCATGATTTCGGGAATCCGCGAATCGGCCGAGCTTGCTGTACGTTTCGGATACCGTTTGATTCAGTTTTTTGATATCGACGAAGAATCGGCCGATTGTGTGGATGTCTACCTGAAATCGTTACGTCCCGTTCCAAGCCCTTTTCTTATTGACGGCCGATTATCGCCTAAAGCCGAAAATGGACGTCAGGTTTTTGACAAACTGCAATGTGGCAGATGTCATAGCGGAACTTATCATACGGATTTGAAAATGCACCGTATCGGCGAAGATATTGAATTTGAAAATGGTTGGGATACGCCAACCCTGATTGAAGTCTGGCGGACGGCTCCTTATCTTTTCGACGGCAGGGCGGAAACGATGGAAGAAGTCTTTACGATTCATAAACATGGTATCGAAAGACAAACAGTGACGCAGGAAGAGATTGAGGCGATGGTAGAGTATGTAAACTCATTATGAGTTGAAAGTTGAAAATTATTAAATATAGAAATATGAGACAGAAAAAGATTTTTAGTTTAAACCGGTTGTTTACCTGTGTTTTTGTTTTAATTTTGATGGCCGGTTGCGGTCAGGCATCGAAAGAAACAGTTTGTTGTGATAATAGTAATCATAGTGAAATAAAAAAAGAGATGAAGTATTCGAAAAAGTACACCAACGCCGACTTTTATACAGACGGCAAGTTCAATGCTGAGGCAGCCAAGAAAGCCTATTTGGATATGTTTGAGTTTTATGGCATTCCATTTACCCCGTTTATGGAAGAAAACTTTTGGGTAGCCGAATTTGGGATCGGCGACTTTGAGAATGTAGGTATGGGAGGGATTTTCTGGGTGAATGATGCCGGACACGGATATTTTGCCCATGCCATTTACCTGTTGCCGGGACAGATGATACCCGAACATGCACATGTAAAAACCGCTTACCCGGCCAAGTTTGAAACATGGATGGTGTCCAAAGGCTGGGCTTACAACTTCTCGGAAGTAGGCGATGCCACTCCGAATCCTCCGGTGATTCCGGCAAGTCACGGATCCATCAAAAGTAAGAATTTTGTGATTCAGAACTTAGGTGAAATCATCCATTTAAAGCAAGTGGAAACCTTCCATTTCCTGATGGCCGGTCCCGAAGGCGCTATCGTCGATGAATGGGCAAACTATCACGATGGGGCGGGTTTGCGTTTCACCAATCCGAATGCAAAATTGTAGTCCTTTCGCGATCAGATTAATTTCATGTCGATAGCCATTTTGGTCAATTCGGCTGTATTGTGTGCATCTAATTTCAGGTGCAGATTTTTGCGATAGCTGCGGATGGTTTCGTAACCGAGACACATTTTATCGGCGATCATGGATACTGTAAGTCCTTGCGCTATCATTGTGAGTAATTCGCGTTCGCGGCGGGTCAATGTGATCTTATTACATTCACCTTTTTTCAACAGGATATCCACTTCATCGCAGACGAATCGTGCGCCTGAAGCTACTGCAGAGATTCCCATGATGATTTCATCAGGCAAGGAGTTTTTGAGAACATAACCCGAAGCGCCATGATCGAGCACATGCGAAATAACAGCATATTCGGCATAACTTGTCAGCATCAACATTTTGATGTTGGGATATTTTTCTTTGATGCCGGAACACAAGTCCATACCGCTCCCATCCGGTAAACCGATGTCGAGCATCAACACATCAGGCTGCCCTCTGCTCAGCATCCTCCAGCATCCGGCTACACTATGCGCTTTATCCGATACATACGCAATACCGGATACGGTAATGATTTTTACCAAACCGTCAATCACGATTTGGTGATCATCCACTACCGCTACACTGATTAATTGCCTGGTTTCCATATTCAATTGTCAATTTTCAACTCCACATTGACTTCTGTCCCTTCATCCGCTCTCGAATCGATGTTAAGTAT
>JAIRJR010000132.1 GCA_031260575.1 Tannerella sp. | reverse complement strand
GCCTGATTGCCATCAACGGCGAGCAGGCGCAGGAATCGGTACACAAATTGAGCCGGTTACTTCGATATATGCTCTACGATAGCGCCCATGCGTTTGTCCCTTTGGGGAAAGATATTGATTTTGTCCGCGACTATGTGGAACTGATGCGCATCCGCATGCCGGAACATGTCGATTTGAAAACAGAGATAGAAATCAAAATGCCGGATATGTTGATTGCCCCGCTTCTGTTTATTTCACCGGTCGAAAACGCGTTTAAACATGGCGTCAGCAACAGCAAGCCTTCATTTATTCATATCGAAATAATCGCTTCCGGGAAACAAATCAAATGTTTGATTCGCAACAGTTTCTTCCCGAAAGACAAACAGGACCAAAGCGGTTCGGGAATCGGCTTAGTCAATCTGAAAAAACGATTAGACCTGCTGTATCCCGGAAATTACGAACTGACAGCAGAGCAGTCGGACGACACATACTCTTGCCAGTTGAAACTAATAATCAACAACAAATGAAAGCTCAAGGTTTTATTTGTGATTCAGTTATTCAATTATTCAGTTATTCATAATTATGAATATCACCTGCGCCATTATCGACGACGAACCGCTGGCTGTCAGCCTGCTGGACTCGTATGTAAAAAAGACGCCTTTCCTGACGCTGAAAGGGAAATACAACAGTGCCATTCTTGCTTTACCCGAATTGAACGCAAGCCCTGTCGATTTGCTTTTTCTGGATATCCAGATGCCTGAACTCAGCGGTATGGAGTTTTCGCGCATGCTCACGGGAAATACGCGGATTATCTTTACCACCGCTTTCGAGCATTATGCGTTAGACAGTTACAAGGTCAATGCACTGGATTACCTGTTGAAACCGATCAGTTATGCCGACTTTCTTCAATCGGCGCAGAAAGCCCTGCAATGGATAGAAATGTTTCAGAACCGGCAAAACAGCACAGATGCTACCGGCAAACCGGCGCCCGAAAGCATCTTTATCAAGACGGAGCGCCGGCTGATACAGATTGAATTAAATAAAATCCTGTATATAGAAGGATTAAAGGATTATGTGAAAATTTATATGGATGGCGAGGCGCGCCCCGTCCTTTCGTTGATGACGATGAAGGCGATGGAAGAATTGCTTCCGCCCGACAAATTCATCCGTGTCCATCGTTCCTTTATTGTCCAGCCCGAAAAAATCAAAGTGATTGAGCGAAGCCGGATTGTATTCGGCAAAGAGTATATCCCCATTTCGGATAATTTCAAGGACAAATTCAATGAATTTATTTCGCGACGATCCATTTTCGAAAGCTGACCATGTATACATAAAATTTTAGATTCTCATTTTTCAGCTTTCAATTATGTACGTATCTTTGCATCCTCAAACATTCAAATAATTTGCATGTATATCAGCGAAAAGGAAATAATCGGACATTTGGATACGCCTGTTTTTCATGTCATTTCGGATGTAGCCCGTGAATTGGGCTTAGAGACCTATGTGATTGGAGGTTACGTGCGCGATTTATTTCTGAACCGTCCGTTGAAAGATATTGATATCGTAACGGCAGGCAGTGGGATCGGGATGGCGAAAGCAGTGGCGCGAAGGCTTGGGAAAAATGCTTCTCTTACCGTATTTAAAAATTTTGGCACTGCCCAAGTTAGATTCAAGGAGGTAGAACTTGAATTTGTGGGCGCCCGCAAAGAATCATACCACCGCGACAGCCGCAAACCCATTGTCGAAGACGGCACCATCGAGGACGACCTGAACAGGCGCGATTTTACCATCAACACATTGGCACTGTGCTTAAATAAAGAGCGCTTCGGCGAGTTGATGGATCCATTCGACGGTTTGCGCGACCTTGACGACCTGCGGATTGTTACACCCCTCGACCCGGATATTACTTTCAGCGATGATCCGCTTCGTATGTTGCGCGCCATCCGCTTTGCTTCCCAATTGGGCTTTTTCATCGACCCGGACACGTTCGATGCCATCGTCCGCAACAGGCAACGCATTGAGATTATATCTCCGGAACGTATTACCGACGAACTCAACAAAATTATCCTGTCGCCCAGACCATCAGTCGGTTTCGAACTGCTTGAACTATGCGGTTTGCTTGAAATGATCCTCCCTGAACTGCATGCGCTGAAAGGCGTCGAAACAAAAGAAGGTATCGGACACAAGGAAAATTTTGCCCATACGCTGATGGTTCTCGACCGGCTTTGCAAGACGACCGGCGACTTATGGCTTCGCTGGAGCGCCATCCTCCATGATATCGCCAAGCCCGCCACCAAACGTTTTGACAATCGCTTGGGGTGGACATTTCATAATCATAATTTTATCGGCGAGAAGATGATCCCCGGCATCTTCAGGAAGTTGAAACTGCCGATGAATGAAAAGATGCGCTATGTGCAAAAGATGGTCAGTCTGCACATGCGCCCCATCGCCCTGGTGGATGAAGAAGTAACCGACTCGGCCATTCGCAGGTTATTGTTTGATGCAGGCGATGACATCGACGATTTGATGAAGCTATGCGAAGCCGATATCACCAGCAAGAATCCCGACAAGGTTCGCCAATTCCTGCGTAATTTCCAATTGGTACGCGAAAAGTTGGTGCAGATCGAAGAAAAAGACCGGGTACGGAATTTCCAGCCGCCTGTGTCGGGCGAAGAGATTATGGAAACGTTCGGATTGCCTCCTTCCCGGCCTGTAGGCGTACTAAAGGAAGCTGTAAAAAATGCCATTCTTGATGGCGTGATTCCCAACGAATACGAGGCGGCGCGAAGGTTCATGCTACGGAAGGCGGAACAGATGGGGGTGAAGGCAATGAACAATTAACAGTGAACAACCTTCGACGGCATTACAAATGCCGCCGAACTTGATGGCAATCAATCACTAACCACCAATATAAGGTTGGAGATTATAGAAACAGTAACAGGGTTGAAAGAATGGTTAAGGCGTAGACCATAACGCGGTAGTTTTTTTCGAAGATTTTTTTCACAAATAGGATACCCGCCCATGCACCGGTTGCTATGACTGGCAACATGACAAAATCGAACATCAAAGTTTCTTTCGAGATATTGTGCCACACGAAATATTGTAATGGCAACTTCAGAAAATTGATAATCATAAAAAACCAAGCGGCTGTACCTACAAAAGAAGTCTTGGGAAGCCGTACAGATAATAAAAATACGGACATGATAGGCCCGGCAGCATTTCCTATCATGGTGGAAAACCCGCCCATAATGCCAAATAATGCCGTGAACCACCATGCCGATGGAACAGAGGTTTCCTTACCACGGAATTCGTTCCACAACATGACTCCCAAACCGGCGAATATACATATTCCAATCAACGTTTTAAAGCTCCGATCGGGAATCCAATGATCAGTAAGCAAGGCAAGTGCAAAACCAACCAAAGCCCAGGGGAGAAGATGGATAATGTATTTCCATTCTGCACTGCGACGATAGTATGCCACTGCAAACAAGTCGGCAAAGCACAACATGGGAAGTAGGATGCCGGTGGATGGTTTCGCGCCGAATATCACAGCTAAAACGGGTACCGCAACCGTTCCCAATCCATTGATACCCGTTTTGGATATGCCTATACATAACCCGCAGAAAACTAACGCACTCCATTCCCATGCAGATAGTTGATACGTTGTCAGAAAGTCCATCAAAGTAAACTTTTTATTGTAAAAAAACACTTATTACTTTGTAAGCAGCGATTACTTTTTTTTATGAAACGGAAATCAACTTTCGATTCCATATAACGTTAAAACATTCCCGCCTAAAATTTTGCTTTTATCATCATCGGTTAAATCCATGTTCATAAAACGCCGGATATCGCTACCCGGATTACCAAAAGGATAGTCAGAGCCGAAAATAATCCTGTTACAACCAATCTCATGGAAAGCCGTTTCTACATTTTTATCATTTTCCCAGAAATTATCATGTATTCTTTTGATGCAATGTTGACCGGTAATGGTAATAGAAGTGTCAAAATAGACGTTTTTATACTGTTCGGCAATCTGATACACTTCATCCGGTTTCCCTGCCGCCATGTGGGCGAGGATGACCGGAACATCCTGATACGCTTCCAAAACAGGATAAATATGGCTCATGTTTGCAAAATCGTTCACATGCACATTTGACGTCTCACCACAATGGAACGTGACGTGATTGTGGTGTTTTCCGCAAAAGCGGTACACAGGTTTCAGGCGGTGGTCGTTCGGTTCAAACAACTGTATTCCTGTGTGCATTTTAATTCCTTTGGCGCCTTTTTGAATATAATATTCCAAAATACCCGTCATGTCGTGCGTCATTTCGGGATGAACACTCACCAAAGGCAACAATTGCGGATTATTGTCTGCAACGGACAGTGTCCATTCATTGACGTCCAATATACTTTTTAGCGATGCGAAATTTGCCAAAACCGTATAGCGTATCTGATATTTTTTCATATTTTGCAGTACATCCGATACAATACCTTTGCCTATGGCGACAGGCTCCAATTGATAAAAGTCAGAAAAAGGACCAATGATTTTGTTTGCCACATGGTCTTTATATACATGTGTATGTCCGTCAACAATCGGGAAATGATATTTATTCTTACTCATTCGTCTTATTTATTGTCTGGAAATTTTTGGTGTTTGGTTTTTCACTCATCTTATTTTTAGACGCAAAGATAAGAATAATTCGGGTTCTTCAAGGTATTATCTGTTTGTTGTATTTTTTTGGTTGAAACATCGGATGGTATTTTTATCTTTCAAACATCCACGAATTAAAACGAATTTCGTTATCTTTGCTTTCTGAATTATTAAAAAATGGATAAGGTAACATTTTTTGAGCGTATTACTGCCGAAGATAAGGAGGTTCAAAATCCGAAACGAAGCGACAATTCTTTACGGGTGCTTGGTTGGCTGGCTATTGTACTTGGCATAGCTGTTGTTGCAGTCGGCACGTCGATTTATCGGCAAGATTGGTTTCAAAGCATCTCAGCAAGTGCCACTTATTACGGTACGGCTTATATATTGCCGTTTGTATTGGGTGGCATGTCGGTCTATTTTTGGGGATACCGGGGTTATGCCCGGATTGATAGAATATTTGCCAAAATAATGTCCGCTGGGGCATTTATAACCGCAGTTTTTCCGTGTAAAACACCGTACAATGAGGGCGAAACTCAAATAGGATTATTGGGCTTTTCGCCGGATGTTTCCGGTATCCTTCACGGAATTGGAGCCTTAATATTGTTCCTGTTTCTTGCTTTGTGGATTTTCTTTTTGTTTACAAAAACAGGAAAGGAAGTGATAAAACCTCGCAAAAAACTGCGCAATCGCGTATTTGTTGCTGCTGCATGGGTGATGTTTACTGGGATTAATTTTTGCATTGCCGGATTTGTTTTTTACAGGTTGGCTATGTTTAATCCGCAATCGTCTTTTCCGTTTGTGTTTTGGGGCGAATTAATTATTCTTATTCCGGCTGGTTTTGCCATTTTGGTCAAAGCAGGCGATGTGCCCTGGTTGAATGACAAATGATAAATAATAAAATAATGATAAAAACCGATGAAAAATATGCAATCTAATTTACGTTTTTTTAATCCTGCTATCAGGTATGTTTTGATTCTAATCGTAATTGTTTCCTGCACATCCGGGCAAAAAAACAATGTATTAAACGATAAAGAGCAATTGGGTAAACTGATTTTCTTTGATGAAAATCTTTCCGAACCAAGGGGGCAATCGTGCGCCACATGCCACGCTCCGGAAAAGGGTTTTGCAGATAAAGATGGGAGAATGGTTTCAGAGGGAGCCGTTAAAGGATTGTTTGC
>JAIRJR010000127.1 GCA_031260575.1 Tannerella sp. | reverse complement strand
TCGTCGGGAATATCAACTTTATGGGCTGCAAATATTTTTTTAAAATCTTTATCGTTCATTTTTTTATTTATCATTTATCACTAAACATTAACCATTAATAAAGTATTTCGCCAACTTCTCCTTTCCACGATGCAGGTGCGATTTGATGGTGCCCGCCGGGCAATTCATGATTTTTGAAATCTTAGCAATGGTTTGATCTTCCATATAAAACAGCAACATGGCGGTTCGTTCGTCTTTTTTTAGAATCAATAGCGCCCGTTCAAAATCCATCCCAAAATCCCTGTCGGGCGTATCGGCTGTCATTTTGTCACGCAGACTGTCCGCATCGACATTGACAACAGCCTTGCTCTCACGCACGTAGTCATAATAATTGTTGTAGGCGATACGGTATAGCCATGTGGAAAACTTTGCAATCGCACGAAACGACCCGATGTTCAACCATGCTTTTATGAATGTTTCTTGTGCCAAGTCTTTGCTCATTTCTTCGTCGCCCGACAGGTAAAAAAGGAAACGCCGGATGGGCGATTGGTAGGCCTCCACCAATTGGCCGAAGGCTTTCCGGTCGCCCGACAACGCTGCCTGCGATACAAGCAATGCTTCATTTTGCATTTTCTCCGTTGTCTTTTTTCTTTTCGATGAAATGGATCATCACATGAGCAACACCGACTAAGAAGGGCAAAATGCCCACAGGGGTAAGCGAAAATAATATGGTTGAAGCCTCCTTGATAAAAGAAGAAAGGGAAATAGACATCAACCAAAGCAGCAACGAAATACCGATACCTGCTGCAATTAAGATTATCCCGATATTCAATGTTTTGGGTTTTGGTTCCCGGGGAAACAAATCGGATGGAATCGGTTGCCCCTTTTCAAGGCACTTGACATACAACTCGGCCTGCAACTGATTTTGTTTGTGTTTCTCGTAAAATTTTAACCACGTAATTACGATAACAAAAACAAATGGAATAACAAGTACAACGATGGTGACTAACTCTTGCATAACTTTTAACTTTTAAATGGTGAATAAATATTTTTGAATTTCCCTTTAGACGTAAACCAAACACCATTTGGTTGCAAAGAATGCAAATTTTTATTGATTTTGCCACCGAAAAATATCCCATAAGAGAAGTATGTTGGAGAAAATACAGGTAATCTCCAAAAACTATCTGCCGTACAGGTATTTGGCGGATGGGACAAAAATAACGTTTAATTCCGGATCGGGCATATCGGGATCGAGGGGAAACATAGGCCTTAGGATACGTTTGTAGGGAAGGCTTTTGAAATCCTGGTCGACGCTTCCGCGCGTGAGCGCCATTACCCAGTCGGCCTGCATATTATACCATTGCGGCACCAAGTAACCCTGTTTCACCATGACAATATCCATCTCCGCCGGATTGATACCCGTATCGGCCAACGGCGGCGTAGGGGAAGATGTACCCACAACCACATAGATGCTTCCTGTCTTGATGATGGCTACATCAACACTTCTTCTACCGCTCGTTGTTTGCTCCTGCGCACCCGTCTTTGGGCTGACATAAACCACCGTTCCCGATAATTTGATGGGAGGTTCGTAAGCATTGTCTGTCTCGGCGCCTACAAAACCCTCGGCATGTCCGCCAACACCTGCTTTTCGCGCTGCATTAACCATCTCATCCCCGGGTATTGAGCAATAAAGCAGGCTTTTACCGGTAGGCGACTGAAATTCGGGACGTTTGAGTACGCGAGCCAATGTCCAGGTCACCTCACCCGAACCACCCCCACCGGGGTTATCCCCCATATCACTGATAAAGAAAGGTTTCTTTTTGCCGGCAATGGCTAAATCAATGCATTTCTCTAATGAATGTCCGGGCGCTTCCAAATCAAATTGTCGACGGACGTCCCAAAATTTTTGGGCAAGCACCTTGGCTCCTTTACCCACTTGCTCTTTATCATCGCCGTAGACCATCACCGCGCCTTGGTTGCGCCGTTCGTCGCCCCATACATAACCGATCCAGATACCGGCGTCGATCACGCCCGGCATTGCTTCAACTTCAGGCACCATCGCATAGAGCGATTTGGCCGGTTCCACCCGGGTACTTGTCCACTCGCCCGAAAGTAATACCGGCACCGTCACCCAAGCCTTATGGGCAGGACGTCCCTTACCCGAAGCCAGCCGCTCCAACAGATTTACGACGCCGCGTCGATGCGAAATCTGAGAATCATCGTGAGGCGCCATGCGGAAGGTAGTGATCAAGTCGGAATAGAGCGCCACCCGCCACGATACGTTTCCATGCAGATCCATCGTCGTGGTTACGAGTGCATCGTTTCCAATCACCGCACGTACACGCTCCATAAATTCGCCTTCCGGATCATCGACGCCATCCACACTGCATGCCCCGTGGTTGTAGAACCAAAAAGCATCATAGGGCATGTTTTCTTTTATTTTCGCAATGGTTGCATCACAAAATGTTTCAAACGATTCGCGCGTGACAGGCCCGCGTCCGTTACCGCCTCCCATCAAAGCCGGAAACCACGTTGCCGCCCGCCCCATGACAGAATCCTGATGCAGGTAGGGCGGAAGGTTCAGCGGTCGCCCAACCAATGCTTGCCGGTTGGGCATAAAAACACTGTTTTCAATCTGAATACCGGCAATACCGATACGCGGTTTTGTCTGGGCAACCGCTTCACTGCCCAACCAAACTGCCAAAAGGCAGATGGTCATCAATACAATATTCTTTTTCATCATACGGGCATTTCAGGCAACGTAAATCCATGTTGATACGTATGTTTAACCCATTCTTTTGCCATATCGGATGCATTAAAATCTGCAAAACGGCGGTCGAAACGCGGGTCGCCATCGATTACTTTGAAATCATCTACCGTGACGATTTTGATTTTGTCGGTCGGAGAGATATTGGTGAAACGCATATTTTCGCCATCCCATTCCAACTCGCGGTGCAACCCTTGCAAACCGGATAAACGAACGGCCAATACGCCCATGACTACCATTTCGTTGAATGGTCCCGAAAAGCCGAAATGCGATGAGGCTTCTTTTCTGCTTCCAGGCGATTCTTTGCAGGCGCGTATCCAATCCTGTTCGTGTGCGTTGGTATTCCATATATTTCCATTTCCGCCTTTGACACGGGGAATAGTCGGTTTAGGTTGATTAAAATGTTCCATATCCGACACGGGGAGTAATGTGGCGTTCATCCCGTAACAGCCGGTCATAATTTTCCCTTTTGTTCCGATAAAGATAATCCCTCCGTTTTCATCGCCCATGATTTGGCCGGGTTTCAACTCTTCAGGCCGGGGAGGAACCAAACCGCCATCGTACCAATACACTTTCACTTCCGGCATTTTCACATTCCCTTTCGGGGGACGGGCAGGAAAGGTATAGGTCACAACCTGGGCATGAGGCGGCGAATAAAGATTGGTTAAGGTTGAACTGCCGATTACCTTGACCGGATATTTCAGATCGAGCGCCCAATACAACGGATCCATAATATGGCATGCCATATCACCCAAAGCGCCGGTTCCGAAATCCCAAAAGCCGCGCCAGTTCCAAGGGGTATAGACCGGATTGTAGGGACGATAAGCAGCCGGCCCGATAAACAGATCCCAATCCATGGTTTTAGGTACTTTGATATTGCCTTTGGGTTCCTGCAACCCTTGCGGCCATATCGGACGGTCTGTCCAGCAATGCACTTCATAGACTTCGCCGATAATACCTGTTTGTATCCATTCGGCAATTTGGCGGCACCAGTCGAACGAATTGCCCTGATTACCCATTTGTGTGGCTACCTTATACTTAGACGCCAACTTGGTCAACAGGCGGGATTCATAAACAGAATGGGTCAAAGGTTTCTGGGTATAGCAATGTTTACCCATTGTAATGGCATGAGCTGATACGCCGGCATGGGTATGGTCGGGTGTAGCAACCATGACCGCGTCGATCGAATCTTTCATCTGATCAAACATCACCCGCCAGTCTTTAAATTGCTTTGCCCGAGGATAGTCCTTGAACGTTTTCGCTGCATAATCCCAGTCCGCATCGCAGACTGCCACGATATTCTCCGTATTCATGTTGGCTAAATTGCGGCGTCCCATCCCTCCGACTCCAATTCCGGCGATATTCAACTGATCGCTCGGCGCCGTATGTCCAAACGATTTTCCCATGATCGAACGGGGAACAATCGTCAATCCGGCAGCTGCTATCGCGCCGGTTCTCAGAAAATTTCTTCTTGAAATGTGTGTCATAACTTGATTGATTATTATAGATGTGAGGGCAAAGGTACTTATTATTATAAAGAAGACATATGTTAATTGAATGATTTTTTGTAAAAATCCTTTCAACATCTGTCTTTTTTGCTGACTTTTTTATACTTTTGTTCCGAATCATTTGAAGGTTTTCGGGAGCTTTATTCTTAGATTATTTATTATTAATATATTACAATGGGAAAGTATATATTATCTTTTGATGCCGGAACAACAAGTTCGAGGGCTATTTTGTTCAATTGGCAAGGGGAGAGTTGTGCGGTAGCTCAAAAAGAGTTTACACAGATTTTTCCTCAAAATGGGTGGGTGGAGCATGATCCGCGTGAGATATGGTCTTCGCAAGCGGCTGTTGCTGCAGAAGTGATTGCAAAATCAGGGATTGACGGAAACGACATCGCCGGCATCGGGATTACCAACCAGCGCGAAACGACGATTCTTTGGGACAGGAGAACCGGCGAGCCTGTCTATCATGCAATCGTCTGGCAAGACCGGCGGACATCGGAATACTGTGACAACTTAAAGAATGAGGGGCTTTTGCCTTATATCAAAAACAAGACGGGTTTGATTGTGGACGCCTATTTCAGCGCAACCAAAATCAAATGGATTTTAGATCATGTTTCGGGTGCAAGGGCAAAAGCCGAACATGGCGAATTGGCTTTCGGTACTGTAGATACCTGGCTTGTATGGCAGTTGACGAATGGGAAAGTGCATGCGACAGATGTGTCCAATGCTTCACGAACCATGCTTTTCAATATTCATACGCTGCAATGGGACGACGACCTGCTCAAATTGTTTGATATCCCGGCTTCGCTAATGCCGTCGGTACATGAGTCGAGCGCAATATTCGGGTATAACGCTACAACAATGTTTTCATCCAAAATCCCCAGTGCGGGGATTGCCGGCGACCAGCAAGCAGCGCTTTTCGGACAGATGTGTATCGAAAAAGGAATGGTGAAAAACACTTACGGAACCGGATGTTTTATCCTGATGAACACTGGGGAAGAACCGGTGGTGTCGAAAAATAATTTGATTACGACCATTGCCTGGAAGATAGGCGGCAGAACGTATTATGCCCTTGAAGGAAGTATATTTGTGGCGGGGGCAATTGTGCAGTGGCTTCGCGACGGACTGAATATCATTCGTTCATCTGCCGAAATTGAAGAATTGGCTACACAGGTTGCCGACAATGGCGACGTATATTTTGTGCCTGCGCTTACCGGACTGGGAGCGCCTTACTGGGATCAGTATGCCCGGGGGGCTATCGTCGGTCTATCGCGAGGAACAACCGCAGCGCATATTGCACGCGCTGCTATCGAGGGCATCGCCTATCAGACCATGGATGTGATCCATGCCATGATTTTAGATGCCGGCGTGGGGTTGAAAGAATTACGGGTTGACGGTGGGGCATCAAAAAACAACCTGCTCATGCAATTTCAGGCGAATGTCTTGGGACAGACTGTTATCCGTCCGCAAACTACCGAAACGACCGCATTGGGCGCTGCCTATCTTGCCGGTTTGGCCACAGGTTTCTGGGAGGATATCAACGATATTAAGAATCAATGGGCTGTTGATCGGAAATTCACACCCGACCCGCATGTGGATATGCACTTAGCCAAAAGAAAATGGGCTGAAGCCGTACACCGGTCGCAAGCATGGGTCAAGTAATCAATTAAAAAATATAATATCAGAAATTATTATTCAAAAACATGGGAAACGATATCTTATTCGAATTTATCGGTACAGCAATTCTGATCCTTTTTGGTGGGGGAGTCTGTGCCAATGTGAGCCTGAAAAACACGAAAGGGAATAGCGCCGGATGGGTTTTAATCTCTTTCGGCTGGGGTTTGGGCGTTTTTGTAGCTGCATTTATTGCTGCTCCATTTTCAGGAGCGCATTTGAATCCGGCTGTAACGGTCGGATTGGCTTTGGCAGGGAAATTTCAAGGTAGCATCATTGGTTATTGTATTGCGCAACTATTGGGAGCGATGTTGGGCGCAGCTTTGGTATATATCATGTATTTGCCTCATTTCAATGCGGAAAAAAATCCAAACGCCAAATTGGGCGTCTTTTGTACCGGCCCTGCCCTCAAATCACTTTTTCCCAACTTTATGAGCGAAGTAATTGGTACTTTTGTGTTGATTTTCGGGATATTATTTGCTGCAGGCTCTGAAATTGCCGGGCCGTTGCCTGTCGGACTTTTGATTGTGGCCATCGGTATGTCGTTAGGCGGAACAACCGGATATGCAATCAATCCGGCTCGTGATTTAGGCCCTCGCATCGCTCATTTTCTTTTGCCGATAAAGGATAAACGGGATAGCGACTGGGGTTATTCATGGATACCGGTAGTGGCGCCAATTGTAGGATCTATCTTGGCTGCATTATCATACGTGGCGATAGTATAAATGTAAGGTCATCGAACAAACAAATTAAATACACTTCATTACTAAATTAAATTCAAATTGATATGAAAAAGATTCTATTATTCATGGGTGCGGTTTGCTTGTCGCTTCCGCTTTTTGCACAAGGCAGGGCTAAAATAGAGATTCCGAACTTGAGCGGTTATGTCACATTAAAATGTGATTTTCACATCCATTCGGTTTTTTCCGATGGATCCGTGTGGCCGGCTATACGCATAGATGAAGCTTATCGTGAAGGGCTTGATGCCATTTCGATTACCGAACACATAGAATACCGTCCACGCAAGGCGGATGTTCCGGGGTCGCACAACAGGTCGTACGAAATTGCATCGGAAGCTGCCAAGAACAGAGGGATTATCTTAATCAAGGGTAGCGAATTAACGCGGGATATGCCTCCGGGTCATCACAATGCCATCTTTATTACCAATTCGGAAGAATTAGACAAACCCGATTTCATGGATGCCATCCGTGCTGCAAAAGCGCAAGGGGGTTTTCTTTTTTGGAATCATCCCGGCTGGGATGCACAACAACCGGATACTACGTTGTGGTGGCCCATGCATACTCAACTATTTGAACAGGGACTGATGCAAGGCATCGAAGTAGTGAATGGCCCTTATTTTCCGGAAGCACACCGCTGGGCGCTTGAAAAGAAACTCACCATAATGGGTAATTCCGATGCACACGGCCCCCTGCCCAATTATGCTGCCGGAAAACACCGGACCATGACCCTTGTATTTGCCCGCGCTGCAACACCCGAATCAATCCACGAAGCATTGAAGGAACGGCGCACAGCGGTCTATCACGAAGATTATGTCATCGGAGAAGAGAAATATTTGAAGGAACTGTTCGAGAACGCATTGACGGTGAGCGTAGAAAAAAACGAAAGTAACAATACGGCGCGCATCACAATCCAAAATAAATCCGACCTGACTTTCCATTTGAAAAAAGATGTTCACGATCCTCGATTGACGTATTTCCGTAATAATATGCTTAGCGCATATACGATCGGTCCGAAAGGCACGTTGAACATTAATGTCAGATTGAACCAAGGTATAAAAGGTGGTGATGTCAATCTGATTGTTGAAAATTTCCTTGTTCAACCCAATCAAGGAATGAAATATACCGTAAAGTTATAATCAATCATCTTCAAAAAGTTGATCTTGCGAAAGCCAAAAGAATGAATAAAGAAGGGTTTTGTTATCATACGCCGGTATTATTTGATGAGAGCCTGAACGGCCTTCAAATCGTGCCTTCCGGTGTCTATATAGATGTGACATTCGGCGGGGGCGGTCATTCGTCGGGTATTTTGAATCGCCTCGGGGATGCAGGTCATTTATATGGCTTCGACCAGGATGGGGATACGGAGGCTTATATTCCGTCCGACCCGCGCTTTACTTTTGTCCGCAGCAATTTCAGATACCTGTCCAACTTTATGCGATACCATGGAGTGGCTGCTGTGGATGGGATATTTGCCGATCTGGGGGTGTCTTCCCATCATTTCGACGAAGCATCGCGCGGTTTTTCTTTTCGCTTCAATGGTTCGTTGGATATGCGTATGAACAATCGCAAAGGTACGACTGCTGCCGAAATACTGAATACCTTTCCGGAAGAGAGGTTGGCATATATTTTCCACAATTACGGCGAATTGACGATTGCCAAGCGATTAGCGGCTCAGATTGTTGCTTCCCGCGTTGATCGACCCATTCAGACCATCGAAGGGTTTTTGGAAATCCTCAACCCTTATATCCGGAAGGACAAAGAGAAAAAAATCCTTGCCCGGGCATTCCAGGCTTTACGCATACAAACAAACGACGAATTAGAAGCGCTCAGCGCATTATTGCGTCAATCGGTCAAAATACTGAAACCGGGAGGGCGGTTTGTCATCATCACCTATCACTCATTGGAAGACCGGATGGTGAAAAACTTTTTTCGTACAGGCAATTTTGAAGGAAAAATCGAACAAGATTTCTACGGAAACCGGATTTCGCCCTTGCGTCCGGTGAATACGAAAGTCATTACCCCTTCAATGGAAGAGGTGAATGTAAACCCTCGCGCCCGAAGCGCTAAATTGCGGATCGGCGAGAGACTTTGATTTGGGTATGGTTTAATGATGATTGGAATGAAAAAGAAAAAAAGCCGGCTATTATATATATTAAGCGGCGGAATTTTGAAAGAAGACTTTGTAATCAAGCATACACGTTTGATTATTCTCATTGTTGTTTTACTTGTTTTTTATATTGGAAACCGGTATACTTGTTTATTGAAATTGCGGGAAATTGACAATTTACAAAAGGAATTGCTTGATGTCAAATACGAATCAATCCATGAATCCGGCCAATTAACAGGCAGCAACCGCATGTCGCAGATTGAACAATTGGTCAAATCGCAAGGTTTGGAGATCGAGAGTGCGAAATCGCCGCCGTATATTATCCGAAAATAAGAAGAAATGGAAGAAGAAGATAAAACCCTTGAGGACGCAACCCATAAGACGACCCGGACGTTACTGATCCGTTACTTTTTGGTTGTGTTGTTGTTAAGTCCGATTATCATTGGGATACCGGCTTTTACGTTTAAGATTTCTTTTGTCGAAAAAGAAAGATGGACTGAAGAAGCCAAAAAGTATAAACTCCCCGACCGCCTGATCAATCCAAACCGGGGGAATATCTATTCGACCGATGGCAAATTGATGGCCACAAGTATGCCACGCTATTATTTGTATATGGATTTCAGAGCCGACGGCTTTTCGAAGGATTCATTCCTCCATTCCCGCAACAACGGTATAGACTCATTGTCATACTATTTGTCACGAAAATTGGGCGGACGTACGGCTGCAGGGTTTAAAGCCCATTTGATAAAGGGTCTGAATTCAAAGAGTCGCCAGTATCCGGTATATGAAATACGGGTTTCGTATGCAGATTTGAAGGAAATCAGGCAGTTTCCCTTTTTCCGGTACGGCAGGAACAGAAGCGGACTATACGAAAAAGAGATGGTGCAACGTCAGAAGCTTTTCGACCGGATGGCTTCGCGTACGATCGGAGATATTTATAACGAGATTGAGACAGGCGGCCTGTCCAAAGGTAAAAACGGATTGGAGTTGCATTATGACTCATTATTACGCGGTCAGCCGGGACTTAAATCGTTTTGGCGGGTCGGCCGGCAATGGACCAATGTGACGGATGTCGAACCGGTCGACGGGTATGATATTTTTACCACGATTGATATACGGATTCAGGACTATACCGAAAAAGCGCTGGCCGACAAATTGAGAGAACTCGACGCCGACTTGGGAATAGCGATTGTGATGGAAGTCCGTACCGGAGAAATAAAAGCCATATCGAACCTCGAACGGGCCGGAGCCGGCAGGTATGTTGAATCAAAAAATCATGCGGTGGCCGATGAAATAGAGCCGGGTTCAACCTTTAAAATTGCTTCGATGATGGTCGCCCTCGATGACAAAGTGTGTACGCCTGACGACATCGTTGATGCAAATAAAGGAAGTTTTGCAATCGGAAACAGATGGATCAGAGACCATAATTACAATACCGGAGGATATCAACAGATTTCAGTAGCCGAAGCCATTTGGTATTCGTCCAATGTGGGCGTTGCCAAAGTAATTCTCAAAGGGTATGAAAAAAATCCCGAAAAATTCATTGAAGGACTCAACCGGATTGGCATCAACGCCGATTTGAATCCGGAGATTCCGGGCGCCGGGCGCACAAAAATTAATAGCCCCGCCGACCGCAGTTGGTCGAGAACTTCTTTACCATGGATGTCGTTTGGATACGAAGTGCAGGTCCCTCCCATTCAAACCCTTGCTTTCTATAATGCCATTGCCAATGATGGCAAGTTGATTCGCCCGATCTTTACCAAAGAAATCCAAAAAGACGGGAAAACCATCCGGCGTTTTTCGACAGAAACACTTCGTTCATCAATCTGCTCGCGCGAAACATTGAAAATCATCCGCGAAATGATGGTGGATGTAGTTCATAAAGGAACCGGCCGTAACTTTCATTCCGAATCTGTTACTTTCGCAGGGAAAACAGGCACCGCCCGGATCGCATCCGGAGGAAGATATTCCGACACGCATAATCTGTCGTTCTGTGGTTATTTCCCTGCGGAACAGCCCCAATATACTTGCCTTGTTGTGATTCGACGCCCACGTATCGGCACGCCTTCGGGCACAATGCCCGGAAGCGTATTTAAGACAATCGCAGAAAAAGTGTATTCGCATCAAACAAAGATCGACCTCCGCTCAGCAACGGTCGATTCGGCCGCAGTCAGACTACCGGCGGTAAAAAATGGCGAAACAGAAGCATTGAGATACGTTTTGAACGAATTGAAAATTAAAAATAACGCCAAACAAATCAAAACAGCATACGCCGGCTATCATCACAAACCGGAAACGGAGCAAGTAGAACTGAGCGCATTAACCATGCACGAAGGTCAGGTTCCCAATGTGACCGGTATGGGCGCTAAAGATGCCGTTTATACATTGGAAAAATCCGGTATGCGGGTCGGTTTTTCCGGAAGGGGACAAGTCGTATCCCAATCGATTTCACCCGGACAACCCATAGTGAAAGGTCAATCTATTGCCCTCGTGCTAAGATAAAGCATATATTTTCAATAAAACATGATCATAAAAGAGTTAATAAATGGTATACGGATAAAAGAATTCGCCGGAGATGATGAGGTGATCGTCAGCGGCATCGAAGCCGATTCGCGAAAAGTGAAACCGGGTATCCTGTTTGCAGCCATCAAAGGAACAACGGTCGACGGACACGATTTTATTAAAAATGCGATCGAAAACGGCGCATCGGCCATTCTCTGTGAGTTTGTTCCGGACGAAGTGAAGCCATTAAACTGCACGTATGTCGTAGTCGCGGAGGCATCGGACGCTTTGGGCATTGTGCTCGACACTTGGTACGGCAGGCCGTCGTCGCGGCTTACGCTGGTGGGAATTACCGGCACAAATGGTAAAACAACAATAGCCACCGTATTATACAATCTTTTTCGCCGGTTAGGCTATAAAGCCGGTTTACTTTCGACGGTCTGCAACCATATCAACGACGAAATGCTTCCTGCAACACATACAACTCCCGACCCCGTTTCGTTACACCGGTTGCTCGCGCAGATGGATGAAGCCGGTTGCGAATACGCTTTTATGGAAGTCAGCTCGCATGCCATCGACCAAAAACGAATCAGTGGCCTCCACTTTAAAGGAGGCATATTTACCAATCTGACACGCGACCATTTAGATTACCACAAAACCGTTGAGCATTACCTGAAAACCAAGAAGACATTTTTCGACAACCTGCCCCCCGATGCTTTTGCGCTCACCAATGTGGATGACAAATCGGGTAAAGTGATGATGCAGAATACTGCGGCACGTAAGTTGACTTATTCACTGCAAACCGGTGCCGATTTCAAAGGCAAGATCATCGAATCGCATTTTGAAGGTACGGAGTTAGCCATCAATGGTGCGACGGTTCATGTCCATTTTGTCGGACGATTCAATGCCTGCAATCTGTTGGCTGTTTTTGGCGCCGCCACCGCTTTAAACATCGATCCCGAAGAAACACTTATCGCGCTCAGCGCTTTACATCCTGTTTCCGGCCGTTTCGAAACGATACGGTCGCCCTTGGCATATACCGCCATTGTCGACTACGCCCATACCCCCGATGCATTAACCAATGTGCTGGACAGCATACACGAGGTTTTGAGTGGTAAAGGCCGTATCATTACCGTAGTCGGTGCAGGCGGCAACCGCGATAAAGGCAAACGCCCGTTAATGACCAAAGAAGCATGCCGATTAAGCGATGTGGTGGTTCTGACTTCCGATAATCCCCGTTTTGAAGAACCGGAGGCAATCATTCGGGATATGATGGCGGGATTGAGCGAAAAGGATACCGCGAAAACGATCTGTATCACCGACCGTCGACAAGCCATCCTGGCAGCTACCCATCTGGCAAAGAAAGGAGATGTGTTGCTTGTTGCAGGCAAAGGCCATGAAGACTATCAGGAAATCAAAGGCGTAAAAACCCACTTTGACGACCGGGAAATCATTCGAAACATTTTTAAAACGCAAGGCTAACATTAGCCGGTAGCCGGTAGCAAGAGAGTTAAAAGCTAAAAACTAAAAGCTAAAAAAAGCCACCGACTAAAACAATTCTCAATTATTTCCCTATCTTTGCCCCCCGAATCATCCTGTTGGAAGAATGTATACCGTTGTAAATAATCTCTTGAATCTGCCGGCGCGGATTTGCAATCCGTGCC
>JAIRJR010000277.1 GCA_031260575.1 Tannerella sp. | reverse complement strand
CCTGATGGATGACGTCTTCAACCTCGAAAACGAATCCTTTATGCAGGAAACCCGCCCGATGGAAAACGAATATTCCGTAAACCTGCCTACCCGCTTTTTCTATAAGAAGAAATGGAACAGGGGCTGGATAAACGTAGTCAATCCGTTCCGGGCATCCATCGTACTCGGCACGCCGGGTTCGGGAAAATCCTACGCGATTGTCAACAACTATATCAAACAGCAGATTCAAAAAGGCTTTTCGATGTATGTGTACGACTATAAATTTGACGACCTTTCGATTATCGCCTACAATACCATGCTCGACAATCTGGATAAATACCGCGTGAAACCGAAATTTTATGTGATAAATTTCGACAACCCGCGCAAGTCGCACCGCTGCAATCCCATTGCGCCGGAGTTTATGACCGACATATCCGATGCCTACGAAAGCGCCTACACTATAATGCTCAACCTCAATAAAACGTGGATTCAAAAGCAGGGCGACTTCTTTGTCGAGTCGCCAATTATTTTGCTTGCCTCTATTATTTGGTATCTGCGCATCTACCAAAACGGCAAATACTGCACCTTTCCCCATGCCATCGAATTGTTAAACAGGAAATACGAAGATGTTTTTCCGATTCTCACCTCCTATCCGCAGTTGGAAAACTATTTAAGCCCGTTTATGGACGCTTGGGAAGGCGGGGCGCAAGACCAGTTGCAGGGACAGATAGCGTCTGCAAAAATCCCTTTATCGCGTATGATTAGCCCGCAGTTATACTGGGTGATGACAGGCAACGATTTTACATTGGACATCAACAATCCCGAAGCCCCGAAAATCCTTTGCGTGGGCAACAATCCCGACCGCCAAAATATCTATTCAGCAGCGTTGGGCTTGTATAACAGCCGCATCGTAAAACTGATAAACAAGAAAGGGCAACTCAAATCATCGGTAATAATCGACGAGTTGCCCACGATTTATTTCCGGGGATTAGACAATCTGATAGCAACCGCCCGGAGCAACAAGGTTGCCGTCTGTCTGGGCTTTCAGGACTTTTCGCAGTTGAAGCGCGATTATGGCGACAAGGAAGCGGCGGTAGTGATGAACACGGTCGGCAACATTTTCAGCGGTCAGGTAGTTGGCGAATCCGCCAAAAACCTGTCGGAACGTTTCGGAAAGGTATTGCAGAAACGCCAATCGCTGACGATTAACCGGCAGGACAAATCAACCTCTATCTCCACGCAGTTGGACAGCCTGATACCGGCAAGCAAAATAGCAAATCTCACACAGGGCATGTTTGTAGGCGCAGTATCCGACAATTTCGACGAGCGCATCGAACAAAAGATTTTCCATGCCGAGATAGTGGTCGATACCGCAAAAGTAGCCGCCGAAACAAAGGCGTATGAAAAACTGCCTGTCGTAACCGACTTTACGGACGACGACGGAAATGATGCCATGCAGGAAGCCATTGACTGGAACTACAACCAAATCAAGCTCGATGTAAAACAAATCGTCGCCGACGAATTGACACGCATTTCCGAAGATGAAAATCTAAAACACCTGATAAAGAAACAGTGATATGTGCCGTCATTGCAAGACTGCAATTATAAGACTCAAACAGCCTCCAATGACGCTCCCCTCTCTTTTGGAGAGGGGTCGGGGGTGAGGCTTATTTCCTCGACGGTTTCTCATCAGCATCTTCCAATTTCCCTATCAACGCCCGTTTAAGTTTATTCAAAAAACTTGTCCGGTCGCCTTTCGTGCGGCTTTTGACATCCGAAAACGTCCGGGAAAATTCTTTCACCTCAATACCAAAAAAAGCTCCCATTTTTTGGAACAGTTGTGTGAGCGTAATTTCACCATTATCTATTGACCCTGACGCATGAAGAGCATACGTTAATTCAACCAGGTCAATAAGACCGTCTGTCCATTGCAATGTTACTTTCTCTGCTTCTTTTGAATAATATGGACAAAATTGCGCGCCCTGTTCCACAGCAATTTGTTTTTCTACCCATTCGATTTGCTTGTCAATCAAAGTTATCAGATTTATAATAAAGAACTGTTTTTTAGGGGGGACCTGTTTTGCCATTCCTTTGATTTCTGAAACAGTATATACAAGCGCATTACGGTACGCAACGAGGTTTTTGAAATTGTCATACTCCGATAATATCATTACGACAACTTCATCATATACGTTTCTCAATACGTGCATATCAACAAGTGTGCCTTTCTGCGAAACTTCCTGCATCGCATGGAAGAACTTCGTTGCAATGAATCGTTTCATGTCCTTTCATTATAATTGAATATATCTGTGATACGCTTTGAGAAACAGTATGTGCCGGTTAATTGAAAAGGGGCTGACCTGTATTATCAAGTCAGCCCCTTTGTTGATGGAGTGATAAATTAATGGTATGTCACCTTATCGTTGGCGCATCGTCAATGCGGAGGTTGTCAGACGCCTCCGTCATTGCGAACGGAGAGAAGCAATCCGGTATATAGCCTGTCTTTCCGGATTGCTTTGGGCTATCGCCCACACAAAGACGGTGCAATAGAAATAAACTGACCATTAATAAATCGCTTTCACTGTTTGGTTACCTGACTGAATGATATATATCCCGCGTCCGGGCAAGGCGATTTCAGCCTTGTCGCCTGTGGCGATGCCGGTGTAAATCATCTGTCCGTACAGGTTGTAAACCTGCCATGGCTTACCTTCCGTTAAACCGCTGACATGCAACGTGCCGTTCTGCACCCATGCCTTTAATTGTCCATTGTCAATTGTCAATTGTTCATTGCCCACCGGGCTGGCGGTGATTGTGCCGCTGCT
>JAIRJR010000108.1 GCA_031260575.1 Tannerella sp. | reverse complement strand
CTAACGATGCAAAGTCGATGAGCTGTCCTTTGTCGTTGTAAGCGACTAAGACAAAATCGATGTTGCCGGCTGATTGTCCGTTTGCATCAAGCAATTTTATTTCGGATAAAGAAGTCCAGTTTGTGTTTTCGCCAAAGGCAAATTTAGCTGCGTTTTCGACGATGAGCCAGTCTTCACGAAATCGTACAGGGCAGGTAATAACAGGGTTGTTGTTATGGAAAACGCTACAAATACCGAGCGGGTTGTTTGCTTTGTCTTTGGTGCAGTTTGGGACTTTGTTGTTATAGGGGCATAGTTTTTTATTACGGTAGCGTATGGCTTTGGCCGATTCATTGAATATGGGGAAGCCAAAAACTTCCGCTAAGGGGTTGTTGTCTTTTTTTTCTGATTCCATGGGGCAAAGTTAAGAAAAAAATGCTCTTATTGTTTACAATGATTACAAAAATAAATAATTCATATTATTAAGTTTTTCAATATTTTTTGTTATTTTATGGCTGTTACTTTTGAAATTAATGACATTTTATGTCGCAAACGCTAAATATTAAAAAAAAGGGAAATATGGAGTTTTAGAAATCCTGCTTGAGGGTGAAAATAAGATAAAAATTGAGTAAAAAAAATGATGAAAATGATTAAATAATATGTATTTTTGTTGTCGAAATTAATCGGTCGTATTTTGTAGACAGTCATAGAGAAAAGTAAAGCGGATGTAGAATAAAACAGCGTATGCCTATGGGAGATGATAATAATTTTAATACATTTGAAAAATGTTGGATTACGGGCAGAGTCTCTACGTTATAAAATTGAATGTATGGTACTTACCAATTTGTGATTACTTATTTTTTAGTTTTTTTTATCTTTAAACATATTCCTAAACTGTAATTAATATGATTAAACTTATCTTGAATCCGGATGCGAAGGAGGAGAATTATTGGAAAAAGTTCGCAAGGACGGCGACGGTAGCCGTCTGTTTATCTTTACTCTTATTTCAATCGTATGCAAATCATTTGAATTTGCCGAATGAAAATAAGAATGGCATTGAAGGTGTATCAATTACGGCCGGCGTACAACAACAAACCAAGTCTATTAGCGGAATTGTGATGGATTCCAACAATGAACCGGTTATTGGTGCCAATGTGGTTGTAAGAGGTACCACCAATGGAAGCATTACAAGTGTAGATGGACGTTTTACATTACAAAATGTCCCGGAAAATGCGATGATCGTTGTTACCTTTATTGGTTATATAGAACAGCAAATCAGCGTACAGGGCAGAAATTCTTTTGAAATCATTTTGAGAGAAGATACCCAGTCTTTGGAAGAAGTGGTGGTAGTCGGATACGGAGTACAGAAAAAGGCCAACCTGACAGGTTCGGTTTCGACTGTCAAATACGACCAGGCATTGGAAAACAGGCCTATCACAAACTCATCGCAGGCATTATCGGGAAAAATTACCGGTGTCTGGGCAAGTCAAAATTCAGGCCGACCCGGCGATGATGGCGCGACCATTCGTATTCGAGGTTTTGGAACAATGAACAATGCCGACCCGATGGTATTGGTTGATGGAGTCGAAGGGCGGTTCAACGATGTCAATCCGGGCGATATCGCCTCAATTACCGTATTAAAAGACGCAGCTTCGGCAGCAATCTATGGCTCACGGGCTGCCAATGGCGTCATTCTGATAGAAACCAAAAAAGGTTCTGATGGACAAATCAGTATCAACTACAACGGATATATCGGATGGCAACAGTTAGGCAACCGCTATGATATTGTTACAAATAGCGCTGAATATATGACGTTATGGAATCAGGCGTTTAGAAATCAAGGGAGCGATCCGCTTTTTCCGCAAGATGTAATTGACGGATTCCGGAATGGAAAAGATCCGTACAGATATCCGAGTACAAACTATTTTGACGAGGTATTTCGGAAAGCTTTGACGACTCAACACAATGTATCCGCCACTTTCGGAAGCAACCGTTCGACTACCTTTATGTCGCTTTCCTATATGAAACAGGATGGTATGTATCTGAATACGGATGCCGACAGATTTACACTGACCATCAACAACGAGATAAAAGCCAATAACTGGCTTCGTTTCGGTCTTCGCGCCAGGCTGATGCGCGGCAGAGACGTGCAACCTTTCGGCAGAGTCATAGATAGCGCAGATGGCGATGGCGTAGTTAATGGTATTGGCGGCGCAGTTTATATGATGGCTGTCGGACATCCTTTCACCACGCCTTATCTTCAGGATGGAAAGACGTATGGCGGAACGCAAGCCCTGTATGTTTCGGGTCCAAGGGCAGGCCAGCCCATCGTAGATACCCGCAATCCGTTTCCGGATATTTATAACGGTAAAAATGAAGCGCTAACCAATTTTATGAGAGGTAATGCATATGCCATTGTAGATATTATGCAAGGGTTAAGCCTGACGATTCAATACAATGCCCAAGCCACAACCACAGTCAGGGATAGATGGAACCAATTGGCTCTCTGCTATACCGACTTGAACGGAAGCAACCCGACCAAACCATTGGACTATCCTTCAGTCCTTCATAGAATGAGATATAATGCAGATACTTACTATGATACTTTTTTTGCAAATCT
>JAIRJR010000087.1 GCA_031260575.1 Tannerella sp. | reverse complement strand
ACCACGATGGTAACGACAATTTTTAAAATGGTTGTTGGAAGCGTCGTGATGATGTAAGCGGCAATTAATACGCCAAAACAACCCGTTATAGCGATCGAAATGGCAGGTTTTCGTGCATATCTACCGGCTTTGATAAACCGGACGCCGGCTACAGGCATCAAAAAAGCACAAGAACCCATCATGATCGGAAACACTTCCAATGGCGACATACCTAATAAGTAAAGCATTGCCATACATGGAGAATACAGTCCGACACCGGCAGTCATCATCACGCCTAAGATAAAATTCCCGACTATACCTACAATTAACAGACCTCCTGTAAGTCCCGTGGCTTCGCCATGCCCCTTAATCAAACCCGCCATGCTCAAAATCATAAGAAAAGCCGTTAAAGCCAGTGCGATAGCCATCGTAAGCTGAATCTTCCTTCTGCTAAACCTTGAAACAATACCGGCGCCCAACCATGCACCAATCGTTGCTGCAACAATCAAAGAAATCAAAGTGAATACGTCGACCTTGACAACCATGATAAAAATCAAGGCTTGTACCGCGGTAGGAATAGCATGCGAAATATTTAACGTACCGGGAATCAACTTATCGTCAACGGCTTTTGTCGCCTTAAAAATAGCTGTTGTAACCACAAACGACCCAATCCCCAATGTATCCAAAAAGTCGGTTATCAGCCCTGTCAGCCCCAATAGCCAATAAGGCTTGCTTTTAGGTTCGTCTTTATGCCTTATTACATCCCTTACCAATATAAAGGCAAAAACAATCACTAAGAAAACAAGGGTTGATAATAAAATCGTTACGATCATGGAAAAGTTTAAAGTCCGGATTTGACAGTTGATTCAGATATTCAATTACTCAATTAGCCACAATTTATAATTGTTTTCCGAGCCTCTTGTCGGATTCGAACCAACGACCCCGAGATTACAAATCACGTGCTCTGGCCAACTGAGCTAAAGAGGCAAAATGGGCAAGCTGACTATATCGCGCCGCTACAACCAAGTACCCTTGCTGCGGTCAAACCCTGGGGGATTCCGAGGGAGCTGGCCGTATAGGACTTACCCGGGTGCAAAGATAATGTTTTTTTAAAAAAGAATGCATATTTATGATTTCCTTCTTGATTTTTTTATATTTTTGTGCAAATTAATCGTGCGAACATGGGGAGATCAAATCAACGGACTACTGATCAAGTACGTTTTGGCGTAGTCGGTACCAACTTTATCACCGACTGGGTGATTGCCGGAGCAAGGGAAGACGGGCGGTTTGAATTAACGGCCGTATGTTCGCGCTCGGAAGAAACAGCCCGTCTGTTTGCCGTGAAACACAATATTCCCCATACCTTTACTTCGCTCGAAGCGATGGCCGCAAGCCCGTTGATAGATGCAGTCTATATCGCATCGCCGAACGTAAAACATGCCGGACAGAGCATTTTGTGCATGCAACGCGGCAAACATGTCCTGTGTGAAAAAGCATTTGCCTCGAACACTCCGGAAGTTCGCCGGATGATTCAAACGGCTCAAGATAACAATGTTGTATTAATGGAAGCCATGAAACCCACACTGACACCCGGTTTCAAGGCTGTACAAAATGCCCTGCATCGGGTTGGTGTCGTCAGGCAATATTTTTCCTGTTATTGCCAATACTCATCGCGCTATGATAAATTGAAGGAAGGAACAGTCCTGAATGCGTTTGATCCATCGCTGAGCAATGGCGCCATTATGGATATCGGGGTATATACCATTTACCCGATGGTGGTTCTGTTCGGACGTCCCACCACCATTCAAGCAAGCGGAGTGAAACTGTTCAGTGGGGTCGACGGACATGGCAATATCTGTTTCACCTACGAAAACGGACTGAATGCGACTGTTCTGTACAGCAAAATCGCTAACTCGCGACTTCCGACCGAAATACAGGGCGAAGACGGTTTGATTACGTTAGACCGTATCAATATCATCGGCGAAGCCACTCTCGAGCGACGCAACGGTCAAAAAGAGAACATCCTTCCCGTCATCGACCATAACGAATATTATTATGAAGTCGCCGAATTTATTGATTTAATCCAATCCGGACGGAAAGAATCGGTGAACAATTCGTTGGAAAATTCACGGATCACAATGGAAATAATGGATGAAGTCCGCCGTCAATTGGGGGTTGTTTTTCCTGCGGATGAAAGAGAGATTGGAAGATCGGAAGACCGTAAGATCGGAAGACCGCAAGACCGCAAGACCGTAAGACCGTAAGATTGGAAGTGAGGGGGGGGTTAGACCGTAAACCAAAACTTACTGCCTTTGCCTTCTTCGCTTTCGATGTGGAGGGCGCTGCCGTGCTTTTCGAGCAGTTCGCGGCAGGCGATCAGGCCCAAGCCTGTGCCCTGTTCGCCGGCTGTGCCTTTGCGGGAGTGTTGGTTGTCGATGCGGAAGAGGCTGTTGAGTTGTTCGCGGCTTATGCCGATGCCGGTGTCGGTGACGGTAAAGGTGAAAGAGGAAGCCCCCTCCAACTCCCCCGAAGGGGGAGAGAAGCCCCCTCCTTTGGAGGGGTTAGGGGAGGCCTCTAACGTCACTTCACCGCCTGCATGTGTATATTTTACAGCGTTGGTCAGCAGATTTCGGACGACGGTCGTCAGGATGTTGCTGTCGGCGGTAATGGTTGCATTGCCGTCGGGGATTTGTGTGACGAAGGTAATGCCTTTGTTTTCGGCCATGCCGCGAATGAGCGACAGGTCGGAAAGGAGTTTTGAAAGGGCGAACGTGTGGGGATTGCAGGTTATCCGTCCGGTTTGTACCTGCGACCAGCCTAACAGGTTATATATGAGTTCGACCTGACCTTCGGCCGATTTCAGCAGTTCGTTATGGTAGGCAGACAGTTGTTCGGTGCTCCATGAAGGGGTATTTTCGGCAAGCAGTTTGAGGGCGTCGCGTTGCGCAGTGGCGGGATTTTTCAGGTCGTGCGAGATGATGTTGAAAAACTTGTCTTTGGTGGCGTTGATATCGGCTAAGGCGCGGTTGCGGCGGTTGCGCAGTCGAAGCATCAGCCACAGCAGGGTGACGAAAATCACACTGACTGCTACGCCCCCGGCCAGCAAACCGCGTTGCAGGTTTTGACGACTTATGATTTGCTGTTGCCGTTCTATTTCGTGTTCTTTCTTCTCGGTTTCGTATTTGGCTGACATTTCCTCTGCGGCACGCAAAGACTTTTCCCGAGCCAATACATTTTCAACAGAATCCACTTTAATATTATACTGCATATTTTGACGATGGTTGTGTTGTGCAGTAGAAAGTTCGGCGAGATACATATAACAGATTTTTTGTGTTTCTGTCATATCAAGTTCGATAAACATGGGCAGCGCCTCTTTAATGTTTTTTTCCGCTTGGGCAAAGTTCCCTTTTAACTTTTCCAAAACGCCAAGATTTACATACGATCCATGATAATACACTGTATTGCCAACCTCTTTATTAATTTCAAAAGTTTTATGAATATACTTTTCAGCCTTTTCCAAATCAAAAAGACGCAAAGAGTTACATGATAACTGATGGTAAATTACTCCTGCTAAATAAAGATTGTTCTTTTGTATAGAAATACGTAATGCCTCTCCAAAATAACCGTCTGCTTTTTCGTATTGTTGTTTATCCAAAAACAGGTTGGATAAATCGAGTACCATTGTCTCGTTTTCCGGACTCAAAGTATAGGCTTTTTCGCAGTATTCAGAGGCCTTTTCCATAATGTTGAGTACTCTATATACCCGCCCCATCATAAGATAGAGAACAGCAAGTCTTCTCTTGTTATTATCTTTTTCACAGAAAGGTAATGCCTCCATAAAATATTGCAATGCTGTTTCATTCCATCCTTTTTCAATGCATATTGAGCCTGTGTTGATGGTTAAGGCGGCAATCCATTCTTTATTGCCTGCTTTCCTTGCCCATTCAACTCCCTGCCGGGCAATGACGAGAGCTGAGTCCATCAGACCCTCTCTGGTAAGAACGATGGCGACACCGGAATAAAAACGATAAATTCCCCAATTCCAATCCAATTGATTGCTCAGGTCTCGTGATTTACTGTAATACTCTTTTGCTTTCTCAAAATCATTAAATTCATATAAATCTGCGATTTGAACAAACACCTTGACAAGATTGGTATCCTGCGGGGCGGTTGTGGCTAATTGCAACAGGCTGTCTAACTTCGCATTGCCAGTGGATTGCCAAAGAGTGTCGGAGGCAATGATGGATAGGAGTTGCCCTTCGTCATTGACGCGGGGAGAATGGCAGGCTGCGGAAAACAGCAACAGTATCCATTGAAAATTAAAAATTAAAAATTGAAAATTATATGATTTCATTTTCAGGGCGATGATTGTTTTGT
>JAIRJR010000048.1 GCA_031260575.1 Tannerella sp. | reverse complement strand
AAAACAAGCGATTTGGATTGACGGAACCGGAAAATGGCTGATTCCCGGGGCGATTGATGATCAGGTACATTTTCGCGAACCGGGGTTTACACATAAAGGAACAATCGAAACGGAGAGTCGCGCGGCAGTAGCGGGTGGTGTAACTTCGTTTATGGATATGCCCAACACACAACCCCAAACGACGACACTTGCCGACCTTGAATGGAAATTTCACAGGGCGGCGGAAACTTCATTTATCAATTATTCATTTTTCTTTGGCGGAACGAACAGCAACTTCCCGGAAATCAAAAAAATAGACAAAAACCGGGTTCCGGGTATCAAATTATTTCTTGGCTCCTCAACAGGCAATATGTTAGTGGATAAGAAAGAAACGTTGCGAAATTTTTTTGGTGAAACGGATTTGTTGATAGCCGTTCATGCCGAAAGTGAAGCGATCGTTCAGCGAAACAAAGCGTATTATATAAATATGTATCATGAAGACGCCCTCGATATTTCGTTTCATTCGAAGATTCGCAGCGAAGAGGCTTGTTATGCTTCATCGGCTCAAGCTGTGGAGATGGCATCGGCTCTGGGAACACGACTTCACCTGTTACACTTGTCGACAGCAAAGGAATTGAGTCTGTTGAATTCGCCCCGGTCGTTACATACTAAAAAAATCACAGCTGAAACTTGTGTACATTTTTTATGGTTTACAGACGATGATAACGTAGCCTGCGGGAATCGCATCAAATGGAATCCTTCCATTAAGACCCGGAATGACCGCTTTGCTTTACAAGAGGCAGTGAACGATAACCGGATTGATATGGTTGCAACAGACCATGCTCCCCATTTACTTTCTGAAAAAGAGGGGAATTGCCTGAAAGCTGCTTCAGGCGCTCCGATGGTTCAACATGGCTTGGTAACGATGTTTGAACTGGCTTTCCGGGGTGTGTTTACCAACGAAAAAGTAGTAGAAAAAATGGCGCATCAACCTGCAGAATTATTCCGTATCGACCGGCGAGGTTTTGTTCGCCCCGGTTATTATGCGGATTTAGTGTTAATTGATCCGCAAAAAACCTGGAAAGTAACGAAAGATAATATTTTATATCATTGCGGTTGGTCTCCTTTGGAGAACCAGACGTTTCACCATTCAATCTATATGACTTTTGTAAATGGAGGGCTTGTTTATTCGGACGGTAAAGTCATAGATCACCGGAATTACATGGGAAATCAAGGCAGGGGGATGGCGTTAAGATTTGTGAATTAAATCAAGACGTTTCAGCGGATTTCTGCTAAAATATGTAAATTGACAAACAGTTATTTCTTTTTGATAATAAAAAAACATCAAAAAATGCAAAAACATGTTGTATAATATGTTTTTTTTTGCAAAAAAGTAGTTATTAAAAATTATCTTTGCCGCGATAACCTAAACAATCTTTTTGCCTTAAAAGACTAATACCTATTAAGACCCTATGGGAGAGGCCTTTGAGAAAAGGTATCTCCCATAATTTTTTAGTCGAATGGTGTCAAGGCGCATGCCGGTACTCCCTTGCAGATTTCACACCGTTTATTGTCAGTTTTGCTCAATCGAGCATCAAATTCATCTGTGCCTGGCGTTGATCGTACTTCAATAGCGTTTGTGTGAGGGAAATAACATCAAAATTGTAAAAATCGGGCAGGAGCGTGGGCGCATGAAATGTCCGGAACCGTTCAATCATTTGTTTTTTGTTGATAATCTTAGCCATTCCGTAGGGTATGGAATTTGGCAGAGAGGGTGGAAGGCGGAGTGTCCCTTTCTTTAGCCGATGGTGGTCTAAGATGGCTTGAACGAGTTCGAATTTGATTTCTTCGTGATCGCACATTATTTCTCTGATTGATAGTGTGTTGTTTCTAACGGGATCGGTAAAAGCCAAACCGGCGATTTTCGTGTTTGTGATTGCCGCCCATATCTCCCCTCCACCTAATATCCTTTCTTGCCGGATTGTTTCAAACTGGAAGTCTGCATGAAGGATCGAGCATTGACGTTCGTGTTGTTTTTGCCGGTAGTAGGCATATATTGCATCCGGTGGCAGGATGTCGTGCGAAACCACATTCACATCCGGTCGCGGTTGAAAGGGTTCGTTGCCCGATTGAATTTCTTCTAAAGAATAATCAAACGCATTGGCAAAATCAAACCTGCGGTAAAGGTCAAAAAGCGATGTTGATGCGGGTATAATCACTGCTATTGCAAAATTATGATTTCCCATTTCCTCCAAAGCCTGAATCATTAACCTGCTCATCAGCCCTTTGCCTCTTTCGGATGACAAGGTGCAGACTCCGCAAATATAACCTGCCGTTAGGGTAGTACCGCAATAGGACATTTCGTAAGGAAGTATTTGTAAGGCGGAAACGATCCTTCCGTTTTGTTTGAAAACCAACGTTTGATCGTCTCGGTAAGCCCGTTCAAAAAAGAGCCGGATATAATCGTCGGTATCGCCAAACGATTGTTTCCATAATTCCATGATTTGTTCTTTCATCCTTTCAATGCGGTATTCTTTTCTAAAATAATGACCGGTTGATAGGATAGTTTCGATTTGCGCAATCCGGGAAGCCCTAAATCTTCTTCACGGTTGATCTAGAGGTAATGCTCCGGCAGGCGCGTTGCAAATTCCTGATTGATCACACTGAAAAGGCCGTCAAAGTTTATATCTGCTTTTTCGACATGAACGCCGAAAGTGTACGGATTGATGGGTGAACCATACGTGAATGCTACGATTTCGTTCCCGATCATGATCACTCCGCCAATTAAATCCAATTCCTCGAAATGATTTAAGGCAAAAACCATCGAACGGTTTTCCAACAATAAATCTTCGGCATTCTT
>JAIRJR010000085.1 GCA_031260575.1 Tannerella sp. | reverse complement strand
TATGTGACCGATATGGGATTCGGGAGCGGCGGTGTTATGTACTATTATTTTGATAGTTCTGGCGCTTCTATCATCAACAAAGATTATGAAAAATATCCTAATCCTTACATAGAATCTTTTACGGGCATAGCAACCTTTGTTGAAGTAAATGAAGAATGGCTCGAAAGTTTTCGTCTGAATATGAAGCGAAATGTTCTTATTTATTCGAGTTTCAAATAGTTTTAACAACCCCATAGTCATTAACTACAGATAGGCCAGCCTACAACTGGCGGTTTTGACACAAGTGTGGTATAGCACGGTCGGCAAATTAGACCGGTAAAGGAAAAGTTGTATCTTTTTGGTAGCCGCCCTAACTCCAGCCTGCAGGCCAAGTCGTTCGGGCAAATAGTGAACATTGGGGTTTATTAGTTTTCTTTGTGGTTAAAAAAACTTTTGAGGCAGCCTCTGATAAATACGCTTTTGTCCTGAAAACTCCCTGTTTTGTACAATAATCGTGGGATTCAGAGAGTTTTCTATGTGAAAATTTGTTTAATTTCGTGATTCTTTTTTCCTTTGTCTTCGATAACAGTGAATTATTAAATAAAAACTCTACTTGCCTATAGCATACACATTACTCTGAACATAAAAATTGAGAAGTAATGAAAAATTTAAAGACGATGGCCGATGATGAATTGGTCGCTCTCTATGCGAAAGGTAATAATCCTGCATTTGATGTTTTGCTGAACCGCCATAAAAGCAGCGTTCATTCGTACATTTACTATACAGTACGCGACAGAGACTTAGCGGAAGATATTTTCCAGGATACATTCATGAAAGCAATCGTGACGATTAAACAAGGCCGCTATACCGAAAACGGCAAGTTTAAAGCGTGGATTATGCGTATCGCCCATAATTTGATTATCGACAATTTCCGTCAGGAACGTAACGAAAATACGATTTCGAACGATGAGGTAGATGTGGATTTGTTCAATGACATCCGGCTGTGCGATGGTACGATCGAAGATAATATGGTTCAAAGCCAGGTATTTGCAGACGTAAGAAAATTAGTCAGGCATTTGCCTGAAAATCAGCGCGAAGTGCTTGAATTGCGCTATTATAAAGATTTGAGTTTCAAGGAAATAGCTGAAATTACGGGAGTGAGTATCAATACAGCGCTGGGACGGATGCGCTATGCCATACTGAATATGCGCCGGATTGCAGAAGAGAACAGGATGGAACTTGCGATTGCGTAACAGCCTCACCCCCGGCCCCTCTCCAAAAGAGAGGGGAGAAAGACTGGATTTATAATTCTTTTGTCTAAAAAAAATACGGAAAATGCAATAATAAACATCCTGTTTCGTTTTATCTATAGAAAAATAAATTAATAGCCTATGGATAGAAATTTTACCCGTTGTAATTCAAGTAATGAACCCAAAAACGAAACAGGAAGTATGAGGACAAAATTATTTGGCCCAAAGGAGATGACACTGGATTTTATTCGCCAATTTGCTCGCGTATATCAGTTTGAGCCAAAGTTGGAATTGGGACTTGGTTCTTTTATCGTAAACTAAATTTAGAGATTAGTGGTTAACGGTTAGTGGTTAATTATAAATATTCTTTAGCATTCACTAATCGTTAACCACTAATCATTAACCACTAAAATGATGAAACGAATGATTGCACCTTCCTTATTGGCGGCCGATTTCATGAATTTGAAGCGGGACGTTGAGATGATAAACCAGAGTGAGGCCGATTGGCTGCATTTGGATATCATGGATGGGGTGTTTGTCCCGAATATTTCGTTTGGTTTTTCGGTTTTGGATGCGCTGAAAGATGTTTCTACAAAACCGTTGGATGTACATCTGATGATTGTCGAACCTCAAAAGTTTATCAAGGAGGTAGCCGCCACAGGCGCTTTTATGATGAATGTACATTATGAAGCCTGCCTGCATTTGAACCGGACGGTAACGGCAATTAAGGATGCAGGGATGAAAGCCGGCGTTACGCTGAATCCGCATACGCCCATTTCGGTACTTGAAGACATTATTGGGGAATTGGATATGGTTTTGTTGATGTCGGTGAACCCCGGTTTCGGGGCGCAGAAATTTATCGAACATTCTGTCGATAAAACGGCGCGGTTACGGAAAATGATTGATGAAAAAGGGCTGCAAACGTTGATTGAATTAGATGGAGGCGTAAATTTGGATACGGCGCGGCGTTTGTTTGCAGCCGGAGCCGATGTGTTGGTTGCCGGAAATTTTGTGTTTAGTTCGCCCAATCCGATACAAACAATCAGGGAATTGAAATCTTTTTAACCCTGTTAAAATCATCATTTTTCAATCCAAAATCAACCACTAATAATTAACCACTAACCATTTAACACACTTTGCGCATGATGGAGGAAATACAAAAGCGGCCTTTTGCAAGGCCGCTTTTTTGGTGGATCGCAGGCATTTTGTTACAGGTTTGTTTTCCGCTTCAACAAGTATCATGGCTTTTGTTGCTTTTTGTTGCCGTGGTGGTTGTTATTTATTTGTTCTTAGTAAATAAAAAATCAGCTATTTCGTATCAGTATCGCTGGGTTTGGGGTGTACTTATCTCCTGTTTGTTCGTTTTTCTATCGATTCAGTCGACCGATTTAGCCGAAAAACGGCGTGCTTTGCCTCCTTCGACGAGTTGGTTACAGGAAAAAGCAAGGGATGCACAGGCAAATATGGTAGCGAAATTAGACGGGCTTCAAGTTTCGGATGATGAAAAGGCGGTTTTGGCTACCCTGTCGGTTAATTACCGGAAAGCATTGAGTCGGGAAGCGCGAAGCCGGTTTTCTGCAACCGGGGTTGCACACATGCTTTCGGTCAGCGGATTTCATGTCGGTATTGTTTGTGCATTTATTGGTTTGCTGTTTGTCGTTTTTCCCAAACGCCCCCTGTTTCATTGGATAAAATATATATTGACGCTCATTCTGTTATGGGCTTATGCTTTTATTGCGGGACTTTCCAATCCGGCAGTGAGAGCGGCAATCATGCTTACCATTTATCTGACGGGGCAGATGTTGAATCGTCGCCCGGAACGCTATAATTCGCTGGCTGCTGCTGCCTTTTGTATGTTGGCGTATGATCCGTTTTCTTTATTTGATATTGGATTCCAGTTAAGTTTTACGGCTGTGTTCTTTATTTTGTATTTACAGCCCAAATTTTACCGGTTGATTGAACTTCGTAATCCAATATTCAAAACACTATGGGGAATCCTGACCGTTACGACTGCGGCTCAAATTGGAACGGTATTTTTGTCTTGTTTCTATTTCGGGCAGTCTTCGACCGTATTTCTGTTTACGAATTTATTGTTGTCGCTGGTAGCAACGGTCATCATTCCGCTCACTCTTCTATGGATGATCATACCTGCAGGCATACCCGGTATTGGGATTCTGCAATGGGTGATAGAGGTTTTGAGCAAGAGTATGATGGAAGTTGTCAACCGGTTCAGCCGGATTCCAGGAGCTACTTTTGCCGTTCGTTTTGATTTGATGACCTTATTGTGTGCATATAGTATATTAGGACTGTTCCTTTGTTACCTCAATTCGAAACGCTCTTGGATGTTGTTTTCCGCCTTGATATTAATATTATTCTTGCTTTGCAGGCAAATATTCCTTATCGCTTA
>JAIRJR010000010.1 GCA_031260575.1 Tannerella sp. | reverse complement strand
CCATGATGATCAATACCCGTATCTATCGTTTTTGCTCCTTTAACTTTTCCATTTTCGTCGTACAACAGTTCGCTCATAGCAAATCCGGTGTATATTTCAACCCCATTTTCAGTGGCTTTGGTTGCTAAATAGCGACAAATTTCACCCAGCGAGGCGATGTAATTATCTTTATTTCCCATGTAAGGCGGGTCTAAAGGCAATTCTATTTTTCCCATTTTACCCAGCATAAATGTTGCATCGGTGTTTACTTTTGAATCGAACGGGATTTCGTTAAATTCCACATCCGGAAGTAATTCCCTAAAAACTTCGGGACAAATAATCGCTCCCGATAATACGTGACTTCCGATAGAACTGCCTTTGTCAATCAGCAAGATTCTACGTTCAAGTCCTTTCTGTTTCAGTAAATCGGCAAGACGAATGGATGTAGCCAATCCTGACGGTCCGCCGCCAATAATCAAAATGTCCGTGGACACAGTGTTAGTATTACTCATTTTTGTTCAGTATATTTAGCGATGTTATATTTTTCTTTTCCCGGCAGGCATTTCAAATATGTCTTGTCTATTGCTATCCATCATACGTTCATATTGTATATGATTTTAAGGCTGCAAAGTTACATTTTTTTTATGAAATACAAAAGAAGTTTTTGCTTGACGATGCAGTTTTTCATTTATATTTCATACCTTTGCTCCATAGCTATTTTAATTATGAATGATATTACTGCAGCTTTGATTCAGCAAGCCAACACTTCTGATGTGGAGTTGAATAAAAATAAATTAATAGAGAACATCCGGTTTTGTGCTTCACAGGGCGCACAGTTGATTGTTTTGCCGGAATTGCACAACAGTTTGTATTTCTGCCAGACAGAGAATACACAAGTATTTGATTTTGCAGAAACTATTCCGGGACCTTCCACCGGATTATTCGGAAATCTGGCTAAAGAATTGGGCGTAGTTTTGGTGCTATCGCTGTTTGAAAAACGCGCTCCGGGCATTTATCACAATACGGCTGTCGTCATCGAAAATGATGGAACAATAGCAGGAAAGTACCGGAAAATGCACATTCCCGATGATCCGGCGTACTACGAAAAATTCTATTTTACGCCCGGCGATTTGGGATTCCAACCTGTTGAAACATCCATCGGAAAATTGGGCATTTTGATTTGTTGGGATCAATGGTATCCCGAAGCCGCCCGCCTGATGGCTTTAGCCGGAGCTTCACTGTTGATTTATCCGACTGCCATTGGATGGGACTCTTCTGATACAGGAGAAGAAAAAGAACGGCAACAGCAAGCGTGGATGACTGCTCAGCGCGGACATGCAATTTACAACGGATTACCGGTGATTGCCGTTAACCGTGTCGGACACGAGGATGATCCTTCGGGACAAACGCATGGAATTCAATTTTGGGGTAACAGTTTTGCTGCCGGTGCGCAGGGCGAAATGCTGGTGCAGGCGTCGTCCGGAAAAGAAGAAAATCTACTCGTGAAAATCGACCTCAAACGTTCGGAAGACGTCCGTCGCTGGTGGCCCTTTCTGCGCGACCGCCGAATCGATGCTTACGGCGATTTGACCCGCCGGTTCATTGATTAGAATTGAAAATTATAAATTTGAATTTCTCATGAAGTTTCATTACTTTTGCTGCTGAAACGATTGATGTAAACATATTATTACTAATTTATACTGATTTCAATGGAGATATTACAACAAATTCTTGCAAAAAAATTGCTGAAAATTAAAGCGGTCAAATTACAGCCCGCAAATCCGTTTACATGGGCTTCCGGTTGGAAATCGCCGATTTATTGCGACAATCGGAAAACCTTGTCCTATCCGTCTTTGCGTAATTTTATCAAATTAGAATTAGCTCGTACAATTATAGAAAATTTTGAGAATGTAACGGATATTGCCGGAGTTGCAACCGGAGCTATCGCTCAAGGCGCTATGGTGGCGGAAGAGTTGAATCTGCCGTTCGTCTATATTCGTTCAACACCGAAAGATCACGGTTTGGAAAATCTAATCGAAGGCGATTTGAAACCGGGTTCTAAAGTGGTGATTATCGAAGATTTAATTTCTACCGGCGGAAGCAGTCTGAAAGCGGTCGAAGCCGTTCGCAATGCCGGATGCGATGTGATTGGCATGGTGGCGATTTTTACTTATGGATTTTCTATTGCAGAAAATCAGTTCAAGGATGCAAAAGTAAAATTAATTACGCTATGTAATTATGACGCGGTTTTGGACGAGGCGTTGAGAACAGATTATATTGACGAGGCTGACATCAAAACGCTTCAGGAATGGCGAAAAGATCCGGCGCACTGGAATCCTAAATAATTGAATAATAAAGCATGACTGAATTTGTTAGTGAAATTAAGACGATTCCTTGTGAGAACCGGATTGTCTATGAGACGCTTGCCGATTTTCGTAATCTCGAAAAAATAAAAGATCGTATTCCGTCCGATAAAATAGAAGATTTTAGCTTCGACAGCGATTCCTGCACTTTTTCGATTCAACCGGCGGGTAAAGTTCGTTTTTCTATTGTTGACCGCGAACCTCCGAAAACGGTGAAAATGGCAGCCGACCAGTCGCCGGTTGAAGTAACGCTGTGGGTTCAACTCAAAGAAACCGGCGAGCGGGAAACCAAGCTGAAACTTACAGTGAGAGCCGAATTGAATATGTTTCTCAAACCAATGCTATCTAAACCTTTACAAGATGGCATCAATCAATTAGCTGATGTTTTAGCGACTATACCTTATGAAACTTTGGGATAAAAATATTCAAGTCGATTCGGAAGTAGAACGGTTTACGATTGGTAAAGACCGTGAAATGGATTTGTATCTGGCTAAAGCCGATGTATTAGGCTCTATTGCTCACTGCACAATGCTGGAAAGTATCGGCTTGTTGACTTCCGGTGAACTTCAACAACTGCTCGCCGAACTGCGTTCCATTTATACTATTGCTGAATCGGGACAATTTGTCATTGAAGACGGAGTAGAAGACGTTCATTCACAGGTAGAACTCCTGTTGACCCAAAAATTAGGGGATACAGGAAAAAAAATACACAGCGGACGCTCGCGTAACGACCAGGTTTTGCTTGATTTGAAACTTTTTACACGGGAAGCCATTCAGCATTTGGTGAAATCCATTTCGGAACTGATAGATATTTTGATTAGTCAAAGCAATAAATATCAATCGGTTTTGATGCCGGGTTACACCCATTTACAAATCGCAATGCCTTCTTCCTTCGGACTTTGGTTTGGCGCTTATGCCGAAAGTTTGACCGACGATTTGCAACTATTGTTAGCGGCATATAAA
>JAIRJR010000078.1 GCA_031260575.1 Tannerella sp. | reverse complement strand
ATGGTATGGTTGATGTCATACCAGGTTGAGCCCCCATCCGCGCTGTGTTGTATCTTCCAGTTCTTTTCGTTGTAGAGCGCGTTCATGTCTTTCACTTCGCGGTTGAATTTGACTTCGATCTGGTTTTCGGCGATCACCCATACATGCTCAATTTCTAACGGTGGATAAGGTTTGGTACGGATGTCGAAATTATCAATCCGGGAATGCCAAAACCAGGGCATAGCCGAGCGTACACCGTCGCGTCCTCTGTCGAATCCATCGCTGTTTTCGCTCGAAAAGTATTCCCATTCGCCGTAAATACCACACATTGGGCGATAAAGTGCATGGTCGTAGCGTTTCAATTCGTCGCGGGTATTTACAGGCCCTCCTTCGCGTTTCCACTGTCCATCTGAAGTTTCCGGAATGAATTCGTAAAATATCATCGTGCCATAGACAAAATAATCTTCGACGCTTTCCATCATCTTTGTGCCGGGGTACATGTTTTTGGCTTTCGCATCTGCATAAGCGGCTACGATATGTTTATCGTAGCGGTAGTCGTTGGGGTTGTTATAAACACTTCGTGCTACGCGTCGACAACCCAATGTTGCGCCATTCTCTGAGCCGTCAACTGCAACCCGCCAGAACATACGCGCAAATGCCTCACCCAGAAAGAAAAAATCGCTTTGAGGGCGTAACATCTCGCCGGCGCTCTTTTGCCGCATCACATCATCGGCAGTGGTGACAATAATGGGTTTTTCGAGTGTGCCTTCGATCACGCGGCGGGTGTGCCAATCGTTCGTTTTGCCCGGTACATACAGTTCACGCCATTGCGGCGCTTCATAGACCGACTGATCGGCGCCTACAATCATAATCGTCACGCCATAGTCGACGGCATTCTGTGTGATCAGTTCGGCACGGCCTGTCATCCGGTGTATGCCGCCTGCAGCGTAGTCGATTACATGTTCATTGTTGTAAGCAACACCGCTATGTGTATCGTTTTCCGGTAGCGTACCGCACGAAACCGTACCGGTGGCGGTCAATTTGGATTTCGAACCGATATTCAGATAGTCATAGAATGGCGCCCATACGGCAGTCACAAACGTACCGTCTGTACCCACTTTAAGCGTTGCGGCAACTTTAGGACCTAATTCGGCTTGCGTATTTTCGCCGGGAGTTCTTGCATTGCCTGTTTTCCCTCTCAAAGAGCCGGTATTCAACGGCTTTGCTAAGCGAATGTTAATTACGGGCGCATGGGCATACTTGCCCGTATCGAAATAGGAGAGATACGTATATTCAACCCGTTCACCATCAACCGTGATAAAAAAATTGTCGTATACTTCCTGTGCACCGGCAGGTTTTGTAGTGCAGGCGATTTCAACTTCTTGCCCGGTAATCAGCCTGACAGATGTAATGGGAAAAGACTTTTGCTGAATTTGGCTTGCAACAGCCTCGTAGGCTTGTAATTGAAAAAGGGTCACAAAGAGTAATGCAGTTAGAAATGATGTATATTTCATCTAAAAGAGGTGTTTATTGTTTAAAATTATCTCCATACCATTTCTGTGCGTTTTTGTAAAATTCAATCCCGCAAACTATACCCTTTCTTATTCACAGACAGGATTGAAAGTTTGGGGTCGTTTTGAATGGCGCGACGCAGATAGGTAATCTGGACATTTAATGCCAATGAATTTGAATAACTGTCGGAACCCCATACGAACGACAGGATGGTTTCGCGTGAGACAACCGAATTTACATTTTTAGCTAACATACGCAGGATTTCCGCCTGTCGCGAGGTCACAATAGTTTTATTTGTACCTGTACGCAACTCGTTATTGCTGTAATTAAAGACCGTGTTCCCGAATCGGTAGATTTCTTCCTGAACGCTATCTGCAGGTGGGTTGTCGAAACGCTCCTTGATCCGGGCAATCAACTCTTCGGGGTAAAACGGTTTGGTCAGGTAATCATTCCCTTTTAAAGTGAATCCTTTCAACCGGTCGTTTTTGTCGGAGCGGTCGGTCAGGAAAAAGATCAGTGTCTGCTGGTCTTGTTCCCTGATTTTTGCCGCCACCTCGAATCCGTTCAATCCGGGCATGTTGATGTCTAACAGAACCAGATCGGGACCGATAACCGGAAATTGTTCGACTGCCGAAATGCCATTATCTACATAAGTGACAATATATCCTTCATTCTCAAGGAAACGTTTCAGTACCAACGAATATTTCGTATCATCGTCAGCAAATAAAATATGATGTGAATTTTTCATATATTCATTTTAAATTCATGTTAATCATAGCTATTCATAGTCAATCATGGTTGTGGTAGATAAATTGTTAAAGCAGTTCCGGCTCCTGCCCGGCTATTCAATTGTATTTTACCCTGATGCGCTTCAACGATCAATTTCACATAACTCAATCCCAAGCCAATACCCGGAATGGTTTTGTCCGGGATATTGCTTCCCCTGAAGAATTTCGTAAAGATGATTTCCTGTTCGGAGACCGGAATGCCGATTCCATCGTCCTTGACAGCGACCCATACAGTCCGCTTGTCTTGTCCGGTTTGGATTTCAATGTAAACTTTATCACCCGAATACTTAATTGCATTTTCGACAAGATTGCTTAATACATTGGCAATGTGTATCGGATCGGCATGCATCATCAGGTTTTCCACTTCGTAAACAGGGGTGATCGTCACTTCTTTGCCTGGCGGAATATGGGTAAGGCGGATTACTTTTTCAACCAAATCTTGCAGATTGAATTGTACCGGATGCAGCGATGTCGTTTCACTGTCGGCTTGAAGCATGTCTTTCAACTTATTCAGATATGCGGTTAAGTTATCCAATTCAAACATCGAATCGCGTACAACCTGTTCTGTGGCTTCCACATCCGAGCGCATCTTCCGATCCTTCAAGAACGACACAAATGTCTTCAGGGTCTGCACCGGGCGTTTCAATTCATGTACCATTGTATGGACGAAGTTTTCGCGTATCTCGTTTACTTTCCTTTGTTTCATAATGGTTCGTACCTGAAAAATCAGGCAGGCGATTAACAGGAACGTCAACACAATCGAAACGATCAGTTGAATCCCCATCCGGTAAAAGACCGGTTGTGTGGGAAGTACGACGTCAATGTAGATGCCTTGATTTTCCAAAGGGTTATAGGCATACGCTACGGAAAGTACCGGATTCATCGGATTTCCGGTTCTTGTCCATAACCCGGAGCCATCAAAGACGTCATTGGGTTGCCAGGGTGTGATCTGATATTTTAAATCGGGAAGTAACGAAGATAGAATAGAGATGAATTTTAAACTGTCGAATGGCGTTACCATGTGTGTCAACGTTTTTTCGGACGCTTTTTGTAATTCGTCGCCCGTTAGATTCGTATAAAAACTGGCAATGATTTGTGTGGTGTCGATGGCGCTATCCGCGTTCAAACCGATGCGAACCCTGTCGCCGGTATATTGCGCAGGTGGCTGGGTCGATCTTATTTCGGCGAACTGCAACGGCCGCATAGGATCGTTTTCCAAACTTTGCTGATGCGTTGTCATTGCGTTGAATACGACTAAGCGCTTGTAGGCCGAACTGTCATTGTTCGTCCTCATCATATAGGTAGAGATCAAAGATCTTGTGTTTTTGCGACTTAAAAATTCTTCTTCACCGGCCTGTAAAACTTGCAAAGCGATTTCTCCGGAATATGTGTTCAAGACATATTCATACTGATTAATAAGCCAGTATCCCTGCATCCCGATTAACATCAAAACCGAAACAAGGGAGAGTATCCAGATTATTTTAATATGTTGATTCATTTTTTTTACAAAACTATGCAGAATTATTGAATATGCAATAAAAAACGGAGTAATATTTTAGTAATATGCAGAATAATATTTCAGTAATAAAAAAATTTGCAGACGATTCATTGCATGTCTACTTTTGCCGTCGAATTTATTGAAGTAATCATTTTAAAAAATAAAAAAACATGAAAAAAGTAACATTTACGGCTTTATTTAGCCTTGTTTTATGGGTTGGCACTTTGAGCGCCCAGTTTTCAATGGGAGCGTTAAGCATGCCCGGACGGGAATCTAAAAAAACACCGATCGACAAACTCCAGTTTATCATCCAGTATGAGATGGCTTTTGTGCAGGACATATCGAAGCCTGATGAAGTCACGGAAGAAACGATGATACTAAAAGTAGGGGAACGCACTTCCCAATTTTACAGCTACACCAAGTTTGTTTCGGATTCACTGTTTCGAATCCAAATGGCGCAAAGTGATGGAATAATGATGAGACGCGAATCTTCGGGAAGCGGTGGCGGCTCAGCCAACCAGGGGCAAGTGAATTACCAGATTTACAAAAACCACCCTGCAGGAAAAGTGACAACGCTCGAACGAATCGGACCGAGCCAGTTTCGTTGTGAAGAAACCAATGTTTGCCCTGAGTGGCAGGTATTGCCCGACACGGCTACGATTTTGAATTATTTATGTTACAAAGCTACCACCCATTTTAAGGGCAGGGATTATACGGCTTGGTTTACACTGCAGATTCCACGTAGCGAGGGACCTTGGAAACTATGCGGTTTGCCCGGGCTTATCCTTTACGCAGCGGATAGCCGGCAACACTATGTTTTCGAGTGCACGGGATTGTTAAATGCCCGACCGGATGAGACGATCGATTACGGTGCGGACACCTTCGAGCCGGTATCCCGGCAAGCGTTGAACAGGACATACGAGAGATTTGCTGCTGACCCGATCGGGTATATTACAGCCTCTTCGCCAAATATTCAGGTAAGATTCAGAAATGCGGAAGGTTCGGATATAAAACCGACCAATATTCCTTATAATCCGATAGAATTGTCAGAATAAAAGAATAACTTTGATTTTCATAAGATTAAGCTGATTTGAAAGACTGATTTCTTTTAAATCCGGGACAACTTTGTCTCAAAAATAAAAAGTACTATAAAATAAATAATTGCAAATCACTAATATAACGACAAATGGAACGCAGTATATTCTTCAGATTTTTCTTCCTGTTTTTAATTTTGATTTTTTGTATCGCACATGTTGACGCCCAGTCTACGATCCGTGGAACGGTTGTCGACGAAAACGGTGAGGCGGTTGAATTTGCAACCGTTCAACTTTTATCGGGGAGTAGCGACGCCTTTGTGGGATATGGTATTACTGACGCTAAGGGCGCTTTCACCGCCAAAGGCAGCCGGACGGATTCATTACGGATTGTTGTCTCATCGGTCGGTTATAAAAAATACGAACAGCCGGTAAAATCCGGAGATGTTCTGAATATCAAAATCGAATCGGAGGCTTTTTTACTGGATGAAGTGGTGGTGCGTCCGGGCAGGGTGTGGAGTGGCCGTGATACGATCAATTATAATGTGTCCCAATTCCTTTCCGCAAGAGACAGGACGCTTCGCGATGTCCTGGAAAAATTCCCGGGCATTGCCGTCAACGAAACCGGAAAAATATCTTATCAAGGGAAAGACATCAGTAATTTTTATATCGAAGGCATGGATCCTGTCGGAGGGCGGTATAATCAAATTACAAACAATTTACGCGCCGAAGCGGTCGAGACCGTGCAAGTTCTTGAAAACCATCAGTCGATCAAGATGTTGGAAGACCTTGTGGCATCCGAAGAGGTGGCGATCAATCTGAAATTGAAAGCCGAATTTCAAGCCGTGTGGATGTTTTCGCTCGAAGGAGGTATCGGTACTTCCCCTTTGCTCTGGTATTCGGTAGACAATGCAATCCGTTTAAGCCGTACCAACCAATCAATATTTAGTTACAAGGGTAACAATACGGGCATCGACTATTCAACCGAATCAGGTATGATGGGTATGCGTCGTAACAGTTTTATGGATACGCCTTCATCCTTATCTTTCCTGACTACGCCTTCGATTATGGCTCCGCTAAAGAAGGAACGGTTGCTGTTTAATGACGTTCATTCCTTTTCAGCCAATCGCATGTATAAATTGAATGAAACCATGAGAATGCGACTAAATGCCAATTTCACGCACGACGAGCGGCGACAGGAACGTGGCAGCGAAACACTTTATTTTCAGTTGGGCGATACCATCCAAGTGAGTGAGTTGAGTAAAACCAAACTGTTTTCGGACGAAGCAGCGCTCAGTGTTCAGATAGAAAATAATGCGGCGGATCAATATTTGACAAACAACTTCAGCGTGACCGGCAATTGGAATAAGGGAATCTCAGATTATACAGGCAATCCTTTGACCGCACGGCAACAAATGTTGAATACAACGCTGGGTGCAAGCAATGATTTCAGGACAATATGGGGAAATCAGGCTTTTAGGTATGAACTGAGGTCGCTTTTGCGTTACGAAAACCAACCCGAAGAGGTTCGAGCCGATTCGATAAACCAAAAAACGCTTCTGAACCGTTTTTATTCGGACAATTCATTCAGTGTTACGGCACAAAAGAGATATTTCGTTCCGCAATTGAACCTTGGTTTTACGAGCGATATCAACAATATTCAAAATAATTACACACCTTACATCGCCCCCAGCCTTCAGTGGAATAAAGAAAAGTGGCAAACGCGGTTCGGGCTGCCTGTGGTTTGGGCTAATTATCCGGGAACAGATTTTTCGCGTTTATCTGTAAGGCCTTCAGCGAATATCACGTACCAAATGAATTATGCCTGGCGTTTCGCTCTTATGGCAGGATACAGGGAACAATATGGCAACTTATTGAACTACCATGACGGGCAATATTACAGGGACTACCGGAATATCGTAAGAACACCCGAAACGCTTCCTGTACAGCAAATACAGAACTATAACCTCAACGGCGAATACAAAAAAACGTCGGAAGAATTTTTTGCATCATTGTCATTGTCGTATATGCAGGGTACAAACAGTCATATCAATGAGCAGTTGTCGGAGCATGGTTATATCATCAGCAATCCGGTGGAAATGTCGAACCAAACCACCACCAAGCGAATTGCAGGTACCATCTCGAAGGGTTTTTATGATATCAAGTTGACAACATCGCTTTCTGCTCAATACAGCCAAAGCGAAGGCGAACAGTTGAACAGAGGCGAAAAGCTTCCCTTCCTGTCGAACCGGCTGAATCTGGAACCCAAAATCAACTGGACGTATTTGAGGAACTTCGAGGCGAATTATACAGCCAATATCAGCCTGACAGGATCGAAAATTGCGAATATGGAATTGACTCCGCTTTGGAATATCGTTCAAAAACTACAATTGTCGTATGTGCTTTCCGGTTTTGAGACAAACTTCACGACCGAGCACTATTACAATGAAGTCAACAATTCTACACCGGTCAGTCATTTCTTTGTCGATCTGTCGATGCGATACAAGTGGAACAAATGGCTTTTCTCAGCCAACCTGAATAACCTGCTCAACAAACAACAATACGCTTACTCCGAATATTCCGAAATCCGCAGTTACAGCTCATGGATCCATATCCGCGGAAGAGAATTTTTATTCGGGGTACAGTATAAGTTTTAGAATAAGACATAATATTTGCATTTTTATCCATCAAAAGAAATATTATTTTTACCTTTGAACCAAATTTGCAAATTATTAATTATAAAGGAGACTAACATGATCAGGTTACATCGAAGAGATTTTATCAAAGCATCGTTATTTGGTGGCATTGCTGCAGCAACAATTCCTGCATGGGCGATGGAAGCATTTGCGGAACAAACTAAGGTTGCTGTTGATGCAACTGCCCGTGTATCGCTCGTTACGGGATCCAATCGTGCGGAGATGGCATTCAACGCATTACAGCCTTTTTCGAAAGAAATCGCCCAAGCTGCCGGAAATAAGCGTATCGTTGTGAAACCCAATATGGTCGAAAAAGACATTCCATTGTGCGCCACCCACAAAGAAACCATCGAAGGAATCCTGGAGTTTTATAAGTCAATCAATAAGTTGGACAATGTTGTCATTGCAGAATCGATTGCTTTTGGCGAAGCCAATGATTGTTATGATTGTTATGGTTATATCCCCGTTGCAGAAAAATACAAGGTCAAACTGCTTGATTTGGATCAACATCCTTTCCAAATTCACTATGTTATGGACGAAGGTGATGTCATTCCGAAATCCATCAGGGTGTCTTCATTATTGGCCGAACGGACAAATTATGTGATGTCCGTAGCCCGGATGAAAACACACAATACGGTTGTTGCCACCCTGTCGCTAAAAAATTTAGTGCTTGCTGCACCGTTAAAAGATCCGGGATACCTATATCACGGAATCGCAACTTCCACATCCGGGAAGCGTATTATACATGGCAATGGATACAGGGCATTTAATTATAACATGTATGCGCTTGCCTACCATGTCCGTCCCGACCTGGCATTTGTGGATGGTTATGAGGGGATGGAGGGTAATGGCCCGACACGGGGGACGCCGGTCGATCCTAGGGTATGTATTGCCGGCTTGGATTGGATGGCGGTTGAACGCGTTGGTCTTGAACTGATGAGTATAGACCCTGCGAAAATAGGATACCTGACTTACTGCGCCGGAGCCGGAATGGGACAGTTTGATATGAATAAAATTGAAATTATCGGCGAAAAATTGGCCAATCATATCAAAACCTATCAATTGGCGCCCAATATTGATAGACAATTGCAATGGATGACTCCCATGGAGAGAAGCAATCGGGAGTCTTAAAATCAAATATTTAGATTATTTCCAAATCCATTTTAGGCATACCGGCCTGTTTATACTGATTTCTTGGCCTGTGTCGTTAAGAAGCCCGCTGACAGGGTCTATTTCAAATATTTGAATTTGATTGGAATTCATATTGGCGCACAACAGGTATTTATCATTCGGGGTGATGATAAAATTTCGGGGGTGGAGGCCTGTGGTTTGATGTCCGGCGACTGACAATAGCCCTGTTTGAGGATTAACGGAATATATGGCGATATCATTGGCTCTTGCACGATTCGATGCATAAAGAAACCGCCCGTCGGATGTCAGATGGATATCGGCGCTTCCTCTTCGTCGCGTGGTCCGGGTTGTATCGGAAATGACATACTGAATCACTTTCGGCTGATCAACACCATAATTCATAACGGCAACGTCTCCGGATAATTCGTTGATGCAATATAAATATTTTCCGGAGGGATGGAAAGCCAAATGACGGGGGCCTGACCCTGCTTCCAACGTGATGGATCGCTCCGGTAAATACCTGAGAAAATCAGTATTTGTCTTGGGCATGACTTCGAACATATAAATGCGGTCTTTGCCCAGGTCGGTTGCCAACAAATACTTTTCGTTGGGAGAGAAAACCACGGCGTGCATATTTGATACACGCGGTGGGGTTGAATCGACCGATATGTGTGGATTTATTTCATTCATGTTGATATTCATGGACATGGGATTAATGTTCCCTTCTTTATCCAATGGAAAAACGGATAAATTTCCACCTCCATAGTTGGCTGTTATGATAAAGCGCCGGTCTTTATCAGCATTGATATAACAGGGAGACGCGCCATAAGCTTCTTGGTTATTAACCAAACTCAATTCGCCTTTGATCTTATCAAACTTGAAAGCGCTTACCCCACCCTCTCTCGTTTCGTTAACGGCATAAACCATTTGTTCATTCCGCGAAACAGAGAGATAAGAAGGATTAACAACTTGTTTGATGTCGCTCACCCGGTTGACTTCCCCAGTTTGCATATTGAAATCAAAAATCGATATACCCGACGTCGTTCCGTCGGAATAAGAACCTGCCAGCAGGTAAAGATGATCCCCGCCTTTCTTTTTTGTTTGGGCACAACCACCCAAAAACGCTAAACAAAACATGAAATAAAAAATTTTACGTGCCATAATGTGATATAGTTTTCAGTTTTTAGAAATATAAAGTATTCAACGATTCAACGATTCAATGATTCAGTTATTCAATAATTCCCCCCAGTCCCCCTTTTCCCGGATAAGCCCGACCAACCGTTCGACCGCTTCTTCTTCCGGGATATTTTTCAAGACGCATACTTTCCCTTTATACAGGCTGATACGTCCTCTTCCCGCTCCCACGTAGCCGTAATCCGCATCAGCCATTTCGCCGGGGCCGTTGACAATACATCCCATAATGCCTATTTTTAGGCCTTTCAGATGGGAGGTGGCGGCTTTGATCCGGGTGATAGTCGTTTGCAGGTTGTATAATGTACGGCCGCATCCGGGGCAGGAGATATATTCGGTTTTACTGATGCGAGCGCGGGCAGCTTGCAGGATATTGAACATGGTTCGATCTGTCAGGCACGGATCGGTTGGTTCGTTAACTAAGAAAACACCGTTTCCGATTCCATCAATCAAAAGTGCCCCGAAATCGATGGCGGCTTTGAGTTGTAAATGCTCCGGATCTGTTTCGTGATAATTGCATCGCAGGATAACAGGGACGTTACATCCGGCTTCGATCAGACTTTGAACAAACATACGCGTCTGATAAACACTATAAACGGGTTCATAATTCAGGACGACCCTGATAGACGGATCGCTGCGGAGTATTTCCACTAGGGTATCATCCGGCGCCGGGCAACTCAACTCTAAAAATTTATACGCCGCGTTGATTTTTGGCAGTTTATCTATTTCAGTGGCATGGAAATAAGGATATGCGCCCGGCTGATGATGCCAATTCTCCATATCGATCAGGATGGGGATTGGCATATCGGAAGGATAATCCGTTTCAAGGCCAACATACAAAAAGTCAGGCGGATTCATTGGGTCGATCCTAAAATCTCCGTTCCGTCTGTCGGAGATTACGACAGGAATCTTTGCATCTTCGAATCCTTGAATCTTTGAATCCCTGAATCCTTGAATCTTAGAATCTTTGAATTCAATATGCTCGCGTTCGAGAATATAATCGACTAATTTACGCGCAACGGGAAGTTCTGCTTCGGGCGCTTCACTTAACGATACGCGAATCGTATCTCCTATCCCATCTATCAAAAGTGCACCCATCCCGACTGCGCTTTTGATGCGTCCTTCTTCGTCATCGCCGGCTTCGGTCACGCCCAGATGCAATGGATATTGCATCGCTTCGCTTTGCATTTTTTGCACAAGCAGTCGTACAGTCCTCACCATCACAACCGTATTGGACGATTTCACCGAGACCACAACATCATCAAATTCCTTTTCCTTACATATTCGTAGAAATTCCATACACGATTCGGCCATTCCTTCGGGCGTATCTCCGAAACGGTTTACGATACGTTCTGAAAGCGATCCGTGATTGACACCGATTCGTATGGCAGTCCCGTGGCGGCGGCATAATTCGAGAAAAGGAATAAAGCGCTCGCGGATTTTTCGGATTTCACGATCCCAATCTGCCGTTGCGCAAACGGTTTGTTTCGTGTAATTTCCCGGATTTATCCGTACTTTTTCGACGTGCTCCGTCGCTATGTCGGCTACCTTGGGTGTGAAATGGATATCGGCTACCAAAGGGGTTTGATAACCTTTTTCCCGGAGCAACTGCCGGATATGTCCCAGATTACGCGCTTCACGTCCGCTTTGTGCGGTAAAGCGGATATATTCGGCGCCTGCATCAATCATTCGAATAGACTGTGCGACAGCGGCATCTGTATCCATGGTCGAAACATTCGACATGGATTGAATACGTATCGGATACGAACCTCCCATCGGCGTATTTCCGATATTTACAACAGATGTCTGACGGCGCTGATAAATCTTTGTCAATTGGTCTTGTACTGATATGTTATTCCGGCTAATTCTTCATTGGCTTTGATGATCTTTTTTTTCAGGCTTTCTTTATAAACGTTCAGGCGGGTTTGCAGCGACTCGTCGTTTAACGATAGAATTTGTGCCGACAGTATGGCTGCATTCAACGCTCCGTTGATACCAACTGTCGCTACGGGAATTCCCGGAGGCATCTGTACGATGGATAATAAGGCGTCCATTCCGTCGAGCGACGAATTAACCGGCACACCAATAACCGGAAGGGTGGTCATGGATGCAATCACGCCACATAGATGGGCTGCCATACCTGCAGCTGCAATAATCACCTGTATGCCACGTTGTTTCGCTCCTTTGGCAAAACGCTCAACTTCTTCGGGGGTACGATGTGCCGACAAAGCGTTCATCTCGAACGGAATTTCCATTTCATCTAAAAAAAGGGCGGCTTTTTCCATGACCGGAAGGTCGGACGTACTGCCCATGATGATGCTGACTAACGGTTTCATATTTTTCGATTTATCATTTGTGATGGTTTATTATGCTCCGATTAACGCTTTATATTCAGACGCCGTAAGTAATGTATCCACTTCCGAAGTCTCAATCATTTTAATCCGGACTAACCAACCGTCCTGATAAGGCGATTGGTTGACCAATTCAGGCTGTTCTTCCAAAGCCGGATTCACTTCTAAAATTTCACCTGATACAGGCATCAGCAAATCGGAAACGGTCTTAACGGCTTCTATTGTTCCAAAAATATCTTCCATACCCATTGTTTCGCCTTCTGTTGTGATATCCACAAAAACGATATCTCCGAGCTGGCCTTGGGCATAATCTGTGATACCGATACAGGCCGTTTCGCCTTCAATCCGTATCCATTCGTGGTCTCTTGTGTACTTTAATTTTTCCGGAAAATTCATATTGTCTCTTTATTAATTGTTATTATTCAGTCATTTTTTTTTACCCTAAAAACCCTTATCTCTCTATTTTAAATTCTCAATTTTCAAAGCTCCACCCTGAGGCGCGCCACCGGAATACCCATTTGTTCGCGGTATTTAGCAACGGTGCGCCGGGCAACAACATATCCTTTTTCTTTTAGAAGAACAGACAAGTCTTCGTCCTTGACAGGATTGCGTTTATCTTCCGCTTCAATGGTTTCCAGCATGATTTGCCTAACATGGCGGGTTGTTATTTCTTCGCCGCTGTCATTATGTGTCGATTCGGAAAAAAAGTATTTTAACGGATAAATCCCGAAATTGGTCTGAACATATTTACAGTTGCTTGCCCGCGACAAGGTAGAGATATCGAATCCGGATATTTTAGCTACATCTTTGAGTATCATTGGACGAAGTTTGGTTTCATCGCCTGTAAGGAAGAATTCCGTTTGTAACTGTACAATGGCTTCCATGGTACGTTGAAGTGTATAATACCTTTGTTGAACGGCGTCAATAAACCATTGTGCCGCCTCTAACTTCTGTTTGACAAACAGTAAAGCATCCCGCATCTCGGTAGTCTGATTTGCTTTATTCCCCATATAATCTTGTAACATAGCGGAATATTCACGATTAATCCGCAAATCGGGTATCCCCCTTTGATTCAATGTCAGTGTCAACTCTCCATTGTTTGCTTCGACAATAAAGTCAGGCGTAACCTGATTCATGGTCAAGTCGACAGGTCCGCTCCAACTGCTACCCGGTTTCGGATTCAATGAAGTGATAACCGAAAGCACCTCCCTGAGTTCTTCTTGATTGATATTAAATCTGTTTAATAATTTTTCGTAGTGTTTCTTGGCAAAGGATTCAAAATATAGTGTGAGGATTTGAGTCGCTAATTTGATTTCGGAGGTTTGTTTCTTTTTTTTCAGTTGCAACAACAGGCATTCCCTCAAATTCCGTGCGGCAATACCCGGTGGGTCAAAATTTTGAATGAGAAACAATATACGCCCGATGTCTTCTTCGGTCACATCATAGCCGGTCTTGAACATCAAATCATCGGTTAATGATCGCAGATCGCGCCGCAGGTATCCGTCGTCGTCAATATTTCCGATGATGTATTCGCCAATCTTAAGTTCCCTTTCCGACAACTCCTGCAAGCCCAATTGTTCCAGCAGATGGTCAATCAGCGAAGGACCAAGTGAAAAAGGCATCTCCTCTCTCCACTCTGCTTTGTTATTGATTTCGGCCAACTTATAATCCGGGATGTCGTCTTCGGTCATATAGTCTCCCAAAGAAAAGTCAGTATTGCTTTCATCGGATAAATCCGTATCTTCCGACTCAAATTCTTTTTCATCAGGATTCACATCTGACAGATCCAATCCTTCTTCCAGTGCGGGATTTTCTTCCAGTTCTTGTTTGATGCTGTCTTCCATTTCAAGAAAAGGAAGTTCCAACAAGCGAATCAGCTGAATTTGTTGTGGCGAAATCCGCTGTTGCATTTTTTGAATTATATGCTGCCTCTGCATCGTAGGAATATGGCTGATAAATCTTTTGCAAAGGAAAGAAATATTTTCGAAATGACGGACGATAAGGTTCAAAAAAAACGGCTACCTTCACAAGCAACCGGTTCTAATGTTTACTAAATCTATTATTATGAAAAACAATTAAGAATGACCTTCCATCACTCTTATTGACAGTGCAAAGATATTATTTTCTTTTGATTGATCGTTTCCAAAAGCAATATTTTTTTCATTTTTCAGTTATTTATGAACATAGAAATTCAACGGACAGGTGAAAAAACGTTTTTTTTTCGTGTTTTTAGTTGTCACACTATTTTTTTTCGCGTGCAGTACGCAGAAGAATACAAGTGTGAACCGCCGTTTCCATGCTTTTACTGCCCGTTACAATACATATTTCAACGGAAAAACATCCTTCGACGAACAATTATCTTCACTGAATAAAGGATATAAAGAGAATTATACTGAAAAAATCCTGATGTTCCCGGTAAGCGCGCTGCCTAAAGAAAAATCGGAAACCGGCGGTTCTTTCGACCGTGCCATTGAAAAGGGCAATAAAGCCATCAAACAACATTCGATTGGGAAAAAGCCGCCCCGCACTTCCGGCTGGCAAAACAATCCCAAATTAGTGGCTTTGCAGGCAAAAAACGAATATAATCCTTTTCTGAAACATTGTTGGATGCTTGTTGCCCAGGGACAGTTTTACAATGCGGACTTTCTCCAAGCTTCAGCAACATTTTCTTATATTACAAGGCATTATGCCGATGATGCGGTGATGGTTGCCGAAGCCGGAATCTGGAAGGCGCGCTGTTATGCCGAAATGAACTGGTTGCATGAAGCAGGCACGATCTTAGACAACTTGAAAGTGAACGGTATCCCGGAGGCAAACCAAAAACAATACGACCGTTTTTATGCCGACTACCTGATTAAAAGCGGCGAATTAGCGCAATCCGTTCCTTTTCTGCAAAAAGCAATCCAAACCGAAAAAAACAAACTTCAACGTTCACGGATGCGCTATCTGTTGGGACAGATTTTAACCGAACTCGGGCAAAAAGATGATGCTTTCAGGATATTCGGAAAGGTCGCAAGCTCCAGTCCGCCCTACGACCTCGAATTTGCCGCCCGCATCCGCCAAACCGAAGTCATTCCGGGAAATAATGATCAACAGGTCTTGAAGATGCTGAACCGTATGGCAAAAAGCCCTAAAAATAAAGATTTTCTTGATCAGGTCTATTATGCAGCCGGAAATTTATACATGAGCCGTGCAGATACGGTCAAGGCTATTGAAAACTATACATTAGCCATCGAAAAAAGCACACAGAACGGATTGGATAAGGCGATTTGTCAAATCCGGCTGGGCGATATCTATTTTACACAAAAAGACTATGTGAAAGCCCAGCCTTGTTTCAGTGGCGCCATGGCAGGGATTCAAAAAGAATACAAGGATTATCAACGTGTATCACGTTTGTCTGAAGTATTGGATGAATTAGTCGTACATGTGGAGGCCGTTCATTTGCAGGATAGTTTGCAAGTATTATCTAAAATGCCTGAAGCCGATCGGCTTGCTGTAATTGACCAAATCATCGAAGACCTCAAAAAAAGAGAGGAAGAAGAGAAGGAACAAGCTGAAAGGGAAAAGTATCTGGCCGAACAGGGTTCGTACGGAAGTGGCATCACACAACGTCCGGGTATGGGTGTCGCTCCGGTGATGATGCCTGTGGGTCAGGGTGAGAGTTCGTTCTATTTTTACAATGGTACGACGGTTGCCCAGGGGAAAACGCAGTTTCAAAACGCGTGGGGAAGACGAACATTGGAAGATAACTGGCGGCGTCGCAACAAGGTGATGAATATGATTGATCCGTTTGGCGGTGATGTGGCTGTTTCAGACACCTTACAATTGGATGAATTCGGGAATCCAGTCGCTACAGTTGATTCGTTGCAATTATTGATGGATTCGTTAGCTTCCGATCCCAAATCGCGCGAATATTATTTACAACAAATCCCGTTTTCTGAAGACGACCTCGAAGCATCGGATGTGATTATTGCGGATGGTTTGTTTAGCATGGGAATGATCTATAAGGATAAGCTCGAAGACATCCATCTTTCGATCGGTGCGTTTGAAGAACTCGAACGAAGGTTTCCGGAAAATAAATACCGGATGGATTGTTATTACCACTCATTCCTGATGGGGCTTCGCTATAAAGATGAACCTGTGAGAGAAAAATACAAATCGAAGTTAATCGGCACTTTTCCCGAAAGCGATTATGCCGTTGCCATTTCCGATCCGAACTACGAATACAATATCCGGATGATGAATAGCGTACAGGATTCAACCTACGAAGCGACATACAATCTCTATCTGGCAAGCGATACTGCGGCGGTACGCCGGAATTACGAACATTTCAACCAAACTTACCCATTGTCGGTATTGATTCCAAAATTTATGTTCCTAAATGCGTTGACGTATGTACAAGCAGGTGATACCGAAGGCTTCAAAGAAGCGTTAACCTCATTGATAGGGAAATACCCATCGGCGGACGTCACGGAATTAGCCAACGAAATGTTGCGTGGTTTAGTCCGAGGACGCGTTTTGATGCAAGGAGATTTTAAGGGTATGGCATGGAATCTGCGATTCGGCTTAAGGGCTGACGGTACGCTTTCGGAGGCCGATTCGGCGCTCGTATTTGTCGACGAACCGGTTGCTCCTTACCAGATGATGCTTGTGTTCGAGACAGGTAGTGTAGACAGGAATCAGTTATTATATGCCGTTGCTGCTTTCAACTTTGCCAACTTTGAGGTCAAAACTTTCGATATGAATTTTGAGGAAATATCTTCTTTGACCCTAATGACTCTATCCGGATTCACCGGCATTGACGAGATATTGGATTATGTGCGAATGATTTATGGCAATGATGGCTATGCGCTTGCTTTTGACGGGGCGATTTCATTTATCCCGATTTCGAACAATAACGTCCATACTTTGATGCGTGGCAAAACACTCGAAGAATACATGAGTTTCTTTATCGAACATTACGGCGAAAAAGCCGCCGGATTGATTGCCCGCTGGCGTATCCAAATGGGCGATGCCGAAAAATTAGATGAAGCTGAGGACAATCGGATTGAAAAAGCGATTGACCTCTTACCGGATGAAGAAATGTTTCAGGATGAAGCCAACAACATGGCTGACGATGCCGAACAGGGTGAAAACGATGTAATTACAGATTTCGTTGAGCCGGAAAAAACAGATGACATACAAAATGCTGCCGACAACGGTGGAGAGATAAATGTTGATCAAATTGATCCGATTGAACAAACCGATACGACCACCTTAATCACCGAACGGCCAAAAGAAATCACATTGGAATACCTGTTGGAGCAACGTAAGAAAACAGAAGAAGAAGCAAAAATACGCAAAGACGATGATGCTAAATCGTTGGAACAAAAGCGCATAGAAACTGCCGCCCTGAAAAAGCAGCAAGAGAAAGAACGAAAGCAACTTCTGCGTCAAAAAGCCAAAGAAGCCAAAGCGCGTGAAAGGCAACGCAAAAAAGAACAAAAAGAGAAAGAACGCCTAAACAATCAACGCCTTAAAGAAAGGGAAGCCCAGCGCAGAGCCGAACAGAAAGCCAAAGCAAATGCAGCACAAAAGAGATAAGTGATAACCAAAAAATGAATAAAGCGCCATTATCTCCATCCCTTGTGTCGCCCGGCAATGCAATTACCGATTACGATTACCTGCTACCCGACGAACGGATTGCCAAATATCCGCTTCAGCAACGGGATTCATCAAAATTACTGATTTATAAGCGAAGAGAAATCAAGGAAGATTCTTTTAACCGGCTTCCGCAGTATTTGCCGATGAAATCGTTCTTGGTATTCAATAATACCCGAGTTATTCAAGCACGTTTATTATTCCGCAAAGCGACCGGCGCTCAAATCGAAATATTCTGCTTGGAACCGGCTGATCCGACAGATTATTCCCTTAATTTTCAGCAAACCAAACAATGCAGTTGGTACTGTCTTGTCGGAAACCTGAAAAAATGGAAAGAAGGCGTTTTAAAGCAAATTGTCCGGATAAACGACGAATCCATCGTGTTTTCAGCCGAGCGAAAAACAACCAACAGCGACACACACCTGATTGTATTTACATGGGATCATCCGTCGTTTACGTTTGCAGAAGTATTAGAAGCTGCCGGACAACTGCCAATCCCCCCTTATCTGCATCGGGCAACCGAACAGTCCGACTTACAAAACTATCAAACCGTCTATTCCAAAATCAAAGGCTCCGTAGCCGCACCAACAGCAGGACTGCACTTCACGCCCGAAATGCTGGAAGCGCTGAAAGCCAATAATATAGAAACGGAAGAAATTACGCTTCATGTCGGAGCAGGAACGTTCAAGCCCGTTAAAACAGAAACCGTCAGCGACCATACGATGCACACAGAATATTTTGCCGTTCATCGTCGTACGATTGTTCGTTTACTTGAAAACCCCGGATACATTATCGCCGTTGGCACCACTTCGGTTCGTACATTGGAAAGCCTGTATCATGTTGGCGTTACGCTTGCTGAAAATCCGGATGCGACAGCCGAAGAATTAGTAGTCAAACAATGGACGGCCTACGAAACTAAGTGCACTCAATTAACCCCGATAGAATCACTTCGGCAAATTTTGAACTATATGGATAGAAGGCAACTCGACCAACTTATTTCGGCAACTCAAATCATGATTGTCCCCGGCTACACCTTCCGGATGATACAGGGCGTGATAACCAATTTCCACCAACCCCAAAGTACACTGCTCCTACTTGTCTCCGCTTTTGTCGGAGGGAATTGGAGAGCGATTTACGACTATGCTTTAACACACGACTTCCGCTTTCTGAGTTATGGGGACTGTTCGTTACTATTGTAAGGCAGGGCTATTTATGAAATAGTAAAATGTGACTTATAAAAAAAAGAAATCGCACCACAAGCAAACATTGGATAGATAAATATTCCAAAATCGCACCATAATGGTTGTTTTTTAGTTTATTGATTTTTTCAAATTTAATCGTATTTCCATCATTTTTCACAAATACGAATTAATTCCCAGCCAGGTTGCTGTTTGATCGGTAGAGAACACAAAGACCGAATCTTCGGGTTCGAGTTCATATTCTTTGGCGATAAAAACATTTGCAGGCAGAAAGAGTTGGCAGAGGCTATCCAAAATCCGGTCATTTTTTGCTCCTTTCAGAAAATCTTTCATTTTCAATGCCGACATCGGGCCAATCCGGACGATCATGTCATATTGTCCGTCGTCGAAGGTGTTTCCCAAAATCACATTGATACCCAACCTGCTTACGCCCAACTCGGATTCAAAAACGCTTTTTGATTCCTTCTTTTTCATGATGACAGGCCGGATATGTACCGGTACGCCTAAAATAAGGGTAAGCGACTCATTGATTGCCGAAAAGCGGTTCCTTATGCGGTGCAGGATGGGAATCGTATGCAGAAACAGGACAGCCTGCTCCCGTTCAAACCATTCCATGACCGGCCAGAATGAACTGAAAATCTTTACATAATTGGGGTGCGAGATTCTTTTGTCGAACTCCACTTCAATCAAGGCGATATCTGTCAACAAGTTGTCAAGTTCGATTTCAAACAGCCGGAAAAACTTCCGGGCATAAAATTCTTCTTCACGGTGAATCTTAATTTCATCAATCATTTCCTCTTTATCCTGATTGAATTTCCGGTTTACCGTTTGATGAAAAATCCCTTCGGGCAGAATGTCGTAAATGCCTTCACGATTGGATTTTATTTGAAGGAAGTCCGTCTGATCGTATTCCGAATAAAACAGGGAAATGGTTTCAATATCTTTCCCAAAGCCCCGCTTTTCGGCGCCTTGCCTTGTTATGATGATTTTATTCGGATCATATCCTTTCTCGATCAGACTTGCCGCCACGATTTCCGCCCTGTAATCCGAATCTTCGACATTGGGTTGATTGCCCAAAGACTCAAAGTTGAGTATTTTTCCATAACCGGTCTTTTCCATCGGATAATCAATCAAGTATTGTCCAGCCCGACTTTTGGGTAATCGTGTCCTGCCTCTGATTTTGGACGGCAACTACAACATTTTCCTTACGCTGACCGATATATTCGAGGGC
>JAIRJR010000397.1 GCA_031260575.1 Tannerella sp. | reverse complement strand
AATATTACTAATTTAATAACTAGAAAACAATCACAGTATTTGATAATTTAGAAGTCCGGTTTATCACCGGAGCACAATTATTATACGGAGGGGGCGCCGTAGTTACAGTAGATGCTCATTCCAATGAGATCGTAAAAGGATTGAACGAAGCCGGAACATTGCCGGTAAAAGTGGTTTACAAAGGAACGGTTAATTCGGCGGAAGAAATCACACAAGCATTTGCAGACGCCAACAACGATGCAAACTGTATCGGTGTCATCACTTGGATGCACACCTTTTCACCCGCTAAAATGTGGATACACGGTTTGAAGGATTACAAAAAACCTTTGTTGCACCTGCATACGCAGTACAACGAAACCATTCCATGGAGTGAAATCGACATGGATTTTATGAACTTGAACCAATCGGCGCACGGTGACCGGGAATTTGGGTTCATCACCAGCCGCTTGCGTAAACCGCGAAAAGTAGTGGTCGGTTATTGGAAAGATTCGGCAACCCAGAAAAAAATTGCCGGATGGATGCGCGTTTGCGCCGGTTGGGCGGATGCACAAAACATGCGGATTATCCGTTTTGGCGATAATATGAACAATGTAGCTGTGACTGACGGCGACAAAGTAGAAGCAGAAATTCGTCTGGGTTACCATGTCGATAATGCTCCGATTGCCACTTTGGTTCCTTATGTAAACGCAGTTACGGAAGCGGAAATTGATACGCTGATTGCCGAATACGAAAAGCTGTACGATTTTTCGGCGGACTGTAAAAAAGGAGCGGAAAAACATTCATTCGTCCGCGATGCCGCTGCACAGGAAATCGGATTGCGCCGTTTCTTGGAAGAAGAAGGAGTTAAAGCATTTACTACCAGCTTCAACGAATTGGAAGGAATGAAACAGTTGATGGGATTTGCTTCGCAACGTCTGATGGCGGAAGGATACGGCTTCGGAGCGGAAGGCGACTGGAAAACAGCTGCTTTGGTTCGTACCATGTGGGTCATGGGACAAGGTTTGCCCGGCGGACAATCGTTCCTCGAAGATTATACCCTGAATTTCGACGGCGAAAACAGTTCAATTCTTCAGGCGCACATGCTCGAAATCAATCCGGAAATTACGACGCAAAAGCCGCGCATTGAAGTACATTTTCTGGGTATCGGCGATGCAAGAACTTGCGCCCGTTTGGTATTTCAAGCGCATCCGGGAGAAGGTATTGCCGCTACCATTGTGGATATGGGTAATCGTTTCAGAATGATAGTCAACAAAGTAGAAGTTATCGAACCACAAGCGCTTCCGAAATTGCCCGTTGCCTGCGCTCTATGGAAACCGCTTCCCAACTTTGAAATCGGTGCAGGGGCTTGGATACTTGCAGGAGGAACGCATCATTCCAGCTTCTCCTATGCCATAACCGTCGAACACATCGAAGATTACGCCGAAATTGCCGATATGGAATTACTTGTAATTGATAAAGATACGACTATCCGTAATTTCAAGCAAGATATTCGTAACAATGAAATGTATTATTTATTGAATAAGGCGCTGCGGTAAAGTCTGAACTGTGATTTTTGTGATTCATTTGATTTTTATGATTGAGGAATTTAATGAATCACATAAATCATAAAAATCAAACAAATCATAGTTATGATTAAAGAGCAATATAAATATTCAGAATTAACATCCAAAATAATAGGATGTGCAATGACAGTACATAAAATGTTAGGTAATGGTTTTCAGGAAGTTATTTACCAGAGAGCATTAGCCATAGAAATGAATTTAGCAGAAATTCATTTTCTTAGAGAATTTGAAATGCCGATTTATTACAAAGAAGAACAAATCGGTACACGACGCGTTGACTTTTTGATAGAGGAGGAGGTGTCAGTAGAGTTAAAGGCAATTACAAAATTGGAAGATGTACACTTTGCGCAAGCGATAAATTATTTAGAAGCCTATAATTTGGAAATTGGATTATTAATTAATTTTGGCGAAACAAGTCTAAATTTCAAAAGGTTAACAAATAAAAAATACAAATCATGAAAATCACAAAAATCATAATAATCATAATAATCACAGTTCAGACAATTAATCTACAAGCTCAAACAAACTTCGTACAATGGGCGGAAACCCCGCCGATGGGTTGGAACAGTTGGGACTGCTATGGACCAACTGTACAGGAACAGGAAGTCAAGGCAAATGCAGATTACATGGCTGAACATTTGAAAGCCTTCGGATGGGAATATATCGTAGTCGATATTCGTTGGTTCGTAGAAAACGATAAAGCAGGCGGTTACAATCAAACTGACCCTCGCTATGCGTTGGATGAATACGGTCGCTATCTTCCTGCCATGAATCGTTTCCCTTCTGCCGCTAACAACAAGGGGTTTAAACCCCTTGCCGATTACATTCATTCCTTAGGTTTGAAATTTGGCATTCATATCATGCGAGGCATTCCCAAAGTAGCGGTGGAAAAGAAATTACCCATCAAAGATACAAATTTTACAGCTAACCAAATTTATTCAACCGATACTTTATGTACATGGTTATCTGATAATTATACGGTTACAAACAAACCTGGTGGACAAGAATACTACAATTCCATTATGGAGTTGTATGCTTCCTGGGGCGTGGATTTCATAAAAGTGGATGACCTTTCTCGTCCTTATCATACTTCTGAAATAGAGATGATAAGAAAAGCCATTGACCGTTGCGGCAGACCTATCGTATTGAGCATGTCTCCCGGAGCGACGCCGTTTAGTGAAGCCAAACACGCAAGTACGCACAGTAATATGTGGCGTATGGTGGACGATGTCTGGGATATATGGAAAGATGTAACGCATTTGATGCAAGTGGCTCAGGATTGGTATCCTTACATATCGCCGACCTGGCCTGATTGTGATATGATACCGTTGGGTCGCATATCCATACGTGGTGAACGCGGTGGGGACAGAATGACGCGCCTGACGTCCGACGAACAGTATTCTCTCATGAGTTT
>JAIRJR010000315.1 GCA_031260575.1 Tannerella sp. | reverse complement strand
GTGTATTGATAATCAGGGTGTAGCATAACAACAATGTCCGAACCGACTTCAAGGGCTTTTTGATAGCATGTTTTCTGATTACCCCCGTAACCTTTGTTTTTTTCATGTCTGATAATATGATGTATTCCTAATTCATGGGCAATTTCAGCCGTCTCATCCGAGCTGGCATCGTCCACTAAAATAACATGGTCGACCATATCAAAAGGTATTTCGGCAAACGTTTGACGCAAGGTCTTCTCAGCGTTATATGCCGGCATTACAATTGTAATCACTTTCCCACGTATCATTTACTTATATTCTTTCCAACTTTTGATCTGGATATCTTTTTCGGTAATACTGCAAAATGACCTGATAAAAGCGCTTGCCAAACGTGCGTTGGTAAGTAGCGGAATATTACGGTCGATGGCAGCCCTGCGGATTTTATATCCGTTGGTCAACTCCCTCCTGCTGTAGTCTTTGGGAATATTGATTACCAACTCGAATATATGTTGATTGAACATATCCATGATATTCAGTTCGCCTTGTTCGTCGGGCCAACATACGGGTATCGCATTGACACCGTTATCATTCAAAAATTTAGCGGTTCCGAATGTCGCATAAATGGTATATCCTTTGGCTGCCAGCATACGGCTTGGCTCCAGCAAGTCTACCTTACTCTTTGCCTCACCCGACGAAACCATGACATTGTTTGCAGGAATACAATAGCCTACAGCCATCATTGCCGAGAGTAAAGCTTCATCGAAATCATCGCCTAAACATCCCACTTCGCCGGTCGAACTCATATCAACACCCAATACCGGATCCGCATTGTGAAGACGGCTGAACGAGAATTGTGAAGCCTTCACGCCAATCCAGTCGATGTCGAACGCAGTCTTGTCGGGTTGCACAATCGGAACATCGAGCATGATCTTGGTAGCCGTCTCGATGAAGTTTTGTTTCAGTACTTTCGAGACAAACGGGAAGCTGCGCGACGCCCGCAAGTTACATTCAATCACCTTTACATCATTGTTTTTAGCCAAGTACTGGATATTAAACGGCCCGCTGATATTCAATTCGCGGGCAATCATCCGGCTTGTTTTCTTGATGCGACGCGCTGTTTCGAAATAGATTTTCTGAGCAGGAAAAACCAGGGTTGCATCTCCGGAATGAACACCGGCAAATTCGATATGTTCCGAAATGGCATATTCTATGATTTCACCATTTTTTGCAACCGCGTCAAATTCAATCTCTTTGGCATCCTGTAAAAATTCAGAGACTACCACGGGATATTCTTGGGATACTTTGGCGGCTATGTCGAGAAATTTGATCATTTGTTCTTTGGTATAACACACATTCATGGCAGCGCCGCTCAATACATAAGATGGGCGGATCAGAATGGGGAAACCGGTTTTTTCAATGAAACGGTCTATTTCCTCCATACTTGTCACTTCAGCCCATTGAGGCTGGTCGATACCCAACAAATCAAGCATCGCCGAGAATTTATGGCGATTCTCGGCGCGGTCGATGGATAACGGTGATGTCCCAAGGATGGGAACATGCTGGCGATGGAGTTTCATAGCCAAATTATTCGGGATTTGTCCGCCAACAGAAATGATCACACCTTTGGGCGCTTCCAAATCAATGACATCCAGAACGCGCTCAAGTGACAGTTCATCGAAATACAGGCGATCGCACATATCGTAGTCTGTCGACACCGTTTCAGGGTTGTAATTGATCATGATGGATTTGTATCCCAAATTGCGCGCCGTCTGTACGGCGTTGACTGAACACCAGTCAAATTCGACCGACGAACCGATTCTGTATGCGCCCGACCCTAAAACGATCACACTCTTATCGTTTTTGTAATGTGGTATATCATATTCGGTCACATCGTCGTATGTCATGTATAGATAGTTCGTTAACTCGGGATGCTCGGAGGCAATCGTATGGATGCGCTTGACGCTCGGCAGGATGCCGGATTTCTTGCGTAAGGTGCGAACCCGTATATTTTCCTTTTCCATATTTCCGGAAGGGTTTTCTACAAAACGGGCAATCTGGAAATCGGAAAAACCAAGTTGTTTAGCCTTTCTCAACACATCGACAGGCAATTTGTCAATGGTTTGATGTGTTTTCAGTATATTGCTGAAATCGACAATATTTTTGAGTTTGTTCAAAAACCAAGGGTTGATTTTTGTCAATTCATGGATGCGGTCGACCGTATATCCTTCTTCGAGCGCTTTGGCAACCGCAAAGATGCGCAAGTCGGTGGGGTTTTCCAATTCCTCATCTAAATTCTCAAATTCGATGTCCGTATTCCCTACAAATCCGTGCATGCTTTGACCAATCATCCGCAACCCTTTTTGCATGACTTCTTCGAAACTTTTCCCGATCGACATGATTTCGCCGACCGATTTCATGCTCGAACCGATCAACCGGCTCACACCGGCAAATTTGGTCAAGTCCCATCTCGGTATCTTTGCAATCATATAATCTATTTCAGGCGCTTTATAAGCGGAGTTGGGAGTACCCATTTCACCTATTTCTTCCAATCCGTATCCCAATGCCAATTTGGCTGCTACAAATGCCAGCGGATACCCGCTCGCCTTCGATGCAAGCGCCGATGAGCGGCTTAGGCGCGCATTCACTTCAATAATACGGTAATCCCGCGTATCGGAGTTATAAGCATACTGGATATTACATTCGCCCACAATCCCCAGGTGCCGGATTGTCTTTACCGATATTTCCTGAAGCATGGCTAATTCGTCACCGTTAAGCGAACAGGTTGGTGCAACGACAATGCTTTCGCCCGTATGCACACCCAACGGATCTACATTTTCCATGCCAACCACCGTGAAACAATGGTCGTTCTTATCGCGGATCACCTCGAACTCAATTTCTTTCCATCCTTTCAGCGATTCTTCTACCAATATTTGCGGAGCAAAGGTAAATGCGCTTTCGGCCAACTCCCGCAGCTCGTTTTCGTCCTTGCAAATGCCGCTTCCCAATCCGCCCAGTGCATAAGCCGAACGGATCATCACCGGAAAACCGATCCGGCCGGCAACCGCAATCGCATCGTCAATGGTTTCGACGGCTTGTCCTATGGGGCTTTTCAAGTCTGCTTTGTTGAGTTTTTTGACAAATTTATCCCGGTCTTCCGTATCCATAATGGCTTCGACTGAAGTACCAAGCACCTTAACGCCATATTTTCCCAAAGTACCATCTGTGTAAAGCCGCGTTCCGCAATTCAACGCCGTCTGTCCGCCAAACGCAAGCAAAATCCCATCGGGACGTTCTTTCTTGATCACTTCCTCAACGAAATAAGGGGTTATCGGTAAAAAATAAACCGTATCCGCAATGCCTTCCGACGTTTGAATCGTAGCAATATTCGGATTGACTAAAACAGAATAAATCCCTTCTTCACGCAATGCCATTAACGCTTGCGAACCTGAATAATCAAATTCTCCCGCCTGTCCGATTTTTAAAGCGCCCGAACCCAACACTATCACCTTTTTTATGCTTTTTTTTGCCATACCAATATGCTTTCTATTATCTAATTCTTACTGTTTAATGATTTTTTGTATCTTTGAAGCCTTGAAACTTTTAATTTTTGAATTTTATTTGTTTGCGGCTGTAAAATTAGTTATCGTATCGCTATCTTTCAAACGATTTACTTAATTTTTTCTAAATTTGTGCATTATTAAGTATTTTTCCGGCAAGTTCGATTTAATTTAATTATATTTGTGACTTGAATTTAAAATCATACGGCTATGAAACGGATCGTTCTCATTTTCTCATTGTTATCCTTCGTCCGGATGGCAATGGCGCAACAGGATCATCTGCAGGAATTGTTAAGCAATAAGCAATATAATCAGATTGTATCCCTTGCAAATCAATTCAGTGCGGCTGATTCGTCGCACAGCCCGACCATGTTTTTGGCAGGACAAGCCTATGAAGGACTCATGAAATATCGCGATGCTTACCGTTTTTATCAACATTGTCTGTCGATTGATTCTACCCGGATTGATTTTTTATATTCGGCAGCCCGAATGGCGGCTCATCTCGGTAAGCTCGACGATGCCGAAATGTATTTTCTGAAAACGTGGGAGGCGGATACGACTGATTTTTATGCAAATATCCAATTGGCACAATTTTATACCCAGCTCGGTAACGATGCGAAAGCGGGCGAATATTATATGTTTTTATTGGAGGCCGACCCCGGAAATCCGGCCTTATTAAAAGCGCTCGGAGATTGTTATTTTCGTCTGGGTGAAAGATTTAATGCAGTTGGTTCTTATTGGTTAGCTTTTGAAAACAACAAAGAGAATGCCGGATTGGCTGCAACGTTGGTGAATACCATACTTTCTGTTAAAAAGGATGTTGAAGGAATAGAATCTATTGTAGGCGGAATATCATCTTTGGTGGGCGGAGTTCTTCCGTTCGAGAATTTGATAGAGACCGCGCTTGATGTCTGCGATACGGCGCTATTTTACAATCCCGGAAATCTGTCCCTTTTACAGTATAAAGGAGCCACTTTCTTTTCAGCAAAAAAATATCAGGAATCGGATAGTGTTTTCTCTTCGCTTCTGGCGCAAGGCGACTCGTCGTATTTTAATATCAAATACGCAGGTTGTTCAAAATATTATATCGGTAGAAACCTTGAAGCTGCTGATTTGTTGGATATCGCATTTTCCAAAGATAGTACGGCAGTTGATGTATGCCTGCTTTTAGGTTCGGCATTAGGGCGTTCGTACGACCGGAAAAGGGCGCTTGAGCTTTTTAACTGGGCAGAAACGTTAATGAAACCGGCTCCGGCTTATGTTGATTTATTATCGCAATTTCGCGGCGATACGTATGTTCGCGATGGCCGGATACCTGAAGCTTACCGGATATGGTTGACTACTAAACGGAGCAGCTTGTTAGCAGGTATCTATAATCGCATCGGCATCATAGATTTGAGCCGGACAAATGACGATGACACACGATACCGGTGCATGTTTATCAATGTACTGATGGCCGAAGAACAAGCGCTGTTTCAAAATGATCCGGCATCTATGAAGTTTGTCCGGACGCGATTGGAGCAATTTAAAGAAGATATGGTTGCTAAAAACATAAAAGAATACCCCATGATCGCACCGGATAACAGAAAAAGTACAATCACGATCGAACAGTTGGACGAATTAATACTAAAACTACCACAAACATGAAAAATCCATTTCTGAAACATTTCTTAATCTTTTCATTGATTTGCAGTACTGTCGCCGTATCTGCTCAAGATGTAATTGAAATTGATACGATTCGTAGCGACAAAGACCCCGGTCGATTGATTGATATATCTGCCGGAAACGAAGTAAGCAGACCTCCAAATCTGCTTGAAAAATCAATTTTATTTGATTCGGAGAACGCTCAAGCGAGAGCGCTCTCGTTTCCAAAATTTGATGCCGACCCGGCCGCAAAATTACGGATCGACCATGAAACCGTCACTTTAACTCCCTACAACTATTCGTTTTACAATTCTTTTGAAGGGGTAACCATGCAGGGAATAAGCGGGCGTTTTGTTTTCAATGATTTTTTAACAGCCAATCTGAATTATTTTATTTCAAGTATGTATTTTGGCCCTTTCCAACCTAACCCATACATTAACAATTCGTTGCAAATGAGTATCGATCTAAGGGTGCACGATCGGGTTCAGTTGGTCGGATTGGGAGGGGTCTCAGTACGCGAAGGTCTTGATCCCCGAATGTCAACTTTTCTCGGAGGTTCCAACTATTTTGGAGCAGGGATGAAAGTCAAGGTCACCGACAAGTTTGGGTTCGGCTTTGGCGTCACAAGGAGTTTTTTCAGAGGCAATTGGACATCACGCCCCTATGTCGTACCGGCATTTTTCAAATAGCGCACCATGCTAATGCATGAAATCAACTCACATTAGATTCTTGTGTAAGATTTGTCCCGTATCGTGAAATGTTTCGCGGTTCAGTTCTTGCCATAATAAATCTTTCAACTCAGTAATGCCTTGTTGCGTGATCGACGAAATAAACACATAAGGTATATCCGGCAAGTCTTTTGAAATGGCTTCTCGCAATTCGTCATCAATCAGGTCGCTTTTTGTAATGGCTAAAACCCTGTTTTTACCGGCTAAGTCGGGATTGTATTGAGTCAGTTCGGAGTCTAAAATTCTGTATTGCCGGTTGATATCGTCCGAATCGGCGGCAATCATAAAAAGCAGGAGCGAATTGCGTTCGATATGCCGCAGGAAACGGAGGCCAATGCCTTTGCCTTCGCTGGCGCCTTCGATGATACCGGGGATATCGGCCATGACAAACGAGCGGTCGTCGCGGTAACCGACGATGCCGAGATTCGGCTCGAGTGTGGTAAACGGATAATCCGCTATCTTTGGTTTCGCGGCTGTTACTATGGATAATAAGGTAGACTTTCCCGCATTCGGAAAACCCACCAACCCGACGTCGGCCAGCAGCTTTAATTGTAGGATGATGGATCTTTCTTCTGATGGCTCGCCGGGTTGGGCAAAGCGGGGCGCTTGATTGGTTGCGGTTTTGAAAAATGTATTTCCCCTACCGCCTCTGCCGCCCTTTAACAGCAGGACGGTCCTGCGGTCGTCGGTCACCTCACAGATATATTCGCCTGTTTCGGCATCGAAGGCAACCGTCCCGCAAGGCACTTCGATGATGCGGTCTTCACCGTCTTTGCCGGTGCTTCTTTTCGAACTCCCTCCCTCGCCCGAAGTGGCTATGATATGGCGTTCGAACTTGAGATGCAGCAGCGTCCAGAGGTTGCGGTCAGCTCGCAGGTAGATATGCCCCCCCCGTCCTCCATCGCCTCCGTCGGGGCCGCCTCTGGGGATGTATTTCTCGCGCCGGAAATGCGACGAACCTCTGCCCCCCTGCCCTGAGCGGCAAAAGATTTTGACATAATCGACAAAGTTGGATTCGGCCATGGATGCAATTAGGAGTTGTGAATAATTGAATAACTGAGTAACTGAATAATTGAATAACTGAATAACTGAACCTTGATAATTATGAATCATTGAAACCTTGAATCTTTGAAACCTTGAATCATTGAATCTTTGAATCTTTGAATCATTGAATCATTGAATCATTGAATCATTGTCAATTGAACCACCTGATCTATCCGCTGCGAAATATCCTCAATGGCGCCAACGCCTTTGATGGCGCTGTATTTTTCTTCGCTGATATAGTAGGTAGCCAAAGGCGCTGTCTGTGTATGGTATACGTCTAACCTTGCCTGGATGGTTTCCAAATTATCGTCCGAGCGTCCCGATATTTTGCCACGCTCCAGCAAACGTTTGATCAATTCTTCGTCGTCGACCTGCAAATCAATCAAGACCGAGATGTCTGTCCCGCGTTCGTTCAGCATCTCTTTGAGGGCTTTCGCCTGGGGAATGGTGCGCGGGAATCCGTCAAACAAAACGCCTTTCGAGTCTGATTTTTCATCCAGGAAATTAGATATCAGTTTAATTATCAAATCATCGGGAACCAATTTCCCTTCATCCATAAATCCTTTTGCAAGGAGTCCCAATTCACTTCCTTTTTTGATTGCGCCACGCAGTACATCTCCGGTCGAAATATGATCCAGGCCGTATTTTGCAATCAAAAATTCGCTCTGCGTCCCTTTGCCTGATCCGGGAGCGCCAAAAATAATAACATTCAACATAGCAGTGTAAATATTTAGTAGTTAGTAATCTTATATATGTCTCGTAACGAACGCCCAAGTCCATCATAATCCAATCCGAACCCCACCACAAATTCATCGTCGATCTCCATTCCGACATAGTCGAGTCGGATGTCGCATTTCAATGAATTGGGTTTGAACAACATCGTAGCCAACCTGACATCCCGGATGCCGGAAGCATGCAGTTTATTTGTGACATACTGCATGGTCAATCCGCTATCGACAATATCTTCCAGGAGTATGACCGTCCGGTTCTGCCGGTAGACTTGGAGGGGCAGGATTTCCTGTACGATACCATCGGATTTTGTTCCGGAATAGGAACGATAGGCAACAAAAGTGATTTCACATTCAGGAGATATTTTACATAACAATTCGGCAACAAACATATAAGCGCCTGTCAACAACCCCACAAAAAGCGGTTCTTTGCCTTCCATATCCCTTTTGATTTCTCCGGCTACCCTTGTGATGGCAGCAACAATTTCCTTTTCCGGAATGTACAGGGAGAATTCTTTATCCTTTAATTTAATCGTTCTACTCATCCGTTTTGCTGTTTTGGGGGAGCAAACTTACATAAAATTCTTTTAGGACAACCGCATCACACACTTTTTTCCATTATTTTTTATTATTTGAATCCTTGAATCCTTGAATCTTTGAATT
>JAIRJR010000306.1 GCA_031260575.1 Tannerella sp. | reverse complement strand
GAATGAGGTGGTATGGCCGAAAGAAGCCAAACTCACGGATGAAGATATTTATTGGGGCACAAAATTGGCTTGCCTTGAAATGATTAGAAGCGGTACCACGACGTTTTTCGATATGTACGATAAACTTGATTGGATAGCTGATGCTGTGGAAGAAATGGGGTTGCGGGCGGTTTTGTCGGAAGTCTGCTTTGATCATTTTCAACCGGAGCGGACAGCGAAATGTAAGCAACAGATTACGAAACGTTTTGACGCGCCTTCATCCTACAGTTCCCGTATCCGGTTGGCAATTGGGCCTCATGCCATTTATACGGTCTCCGGCGAATTATTGCAATGGATACATGCTTTTGCCGGCGAACGTGGTTTACTGATTCATACACATTTGGCTGAAACGGAAGAGGAAGTTAGCGCATGCTGCGAACGAAATGGGACGACACCTGTCCGTTATTTACACCGGTTGGGCGTTTTATCGCCCAATCTGGTCATTGCCCATGCGCTTTACATGGATACAGACGAAATAGCCATACTGGGAGATTATGGCGTAAAGGTAGTTCATAACCCGGCTTCCAATATGAAGTTGGCATCGGGCTACAGATTTATGTACAATGAAATGCGTGACGCAGGAGTAGCCGTTGGATTGGGAACAGACGGATGCGGATCTTCTAATGGCTTGGATATGATCGAAGCCATGCGGTTGGCATCCTATATGGGAAAAGCATGGCGGAAAAATCCGGAAGTGATGACATGTGACGAAATGTTCGATGCAGCAACTCAAACCGGAGCGGCGATGCTTGGCCTTGACGCGGGACGAATCGCTGAAGGGGCATTGGCCGATCTCTGTTTGGTTGATTTGAACCTGCCGGTTTTTACGCCTGATTTCAACTTTATATCCAACCTTGTATATGCAGCCAATGGAAATTGTATGGATACGGTTATTTGCGATGGAAAGATTCTGATGAAGGATAAAAAAGTGCAGGGAGAAGTTGAAATTTTGGAACGGGTGGGACGTATGGCACATGAATGGATAAAACGGAAATAGTAATTAATGATTTAGTTTTTAGTTATAATTGTATGGACAAAATGTATCAAGAAACAGCTGATTTTCTGGCAACGCAAATCAGTGAAATGCCGGAGACGGCAATTATCTTAGGGAGTGGCTTAGGCGCTTTGGCCGAACAAATTACGGATGCAACTGTGATACCTTATCACCGGATTCCTCACTTTGTTTATTCTACGGTAACCGGACATAAGGGGAACCTGATATACGGCAACTTAGGTGGCAAACACATATTGGCTATGCAGGGACGTTTTCATTATTATGAGGGTTACACCATGTCGCAAGTGACTTTCCCGATAAGGGTAATGAAGCTGCTCGGCGTAAAAAACCTGTTGGTATCAAATGCGGCGGGAGGCATTAACGAAACATTCAAAGTTGGCGACCTGATGATTATACGCGATCATATCAATATGATGCCCAACCCGTTGATCGGAAAAAACGATGAAACTTTCGGTACACGTTTTCCGGATATGACCCGTACCTACGACCGCGAGTTCATCAGCCGGATGGAAGCGATTGCGATTCAATATGGTATTCCCTTAAAAAAAGGAGTCTATGTGGCGTTGACCGGTCCTTCATACGAGACGCCTGCCGAATATGCATTCTATAGAAAGGTAGGTGCCGACGCTGTGGGTATGAGCACCGTGCCGGAGGTCATTATCGCCCGTCATGCCGGAATGAGGATATTCGGTATGTCGGTGATTACCAACGAGGGATATCATTTTGCCGATGACTTTGTGAATTGCGGCGACGATGTCGTGGCAGCAGCCAACCGAGCCACAGAAGCAATGACGAAACTATTTACCGAATTGATCCGAAGTATTTGAGAGGTAGCGAAGTCCGAAAACCACCGCTGAGATATTATACCATGTGACAGTTTTTTGCTCACGATACACAATCTCCGCGTACACCTTTGAGCAATTAACCTTTAAACGGTTTAAAGAAGTCATTTCCCTTATTATCAACCAGAATGAAAGCCGGGAAATTGACTACATCGATTTTCCAGATGGCCTCCATGCCCAATTCGGGGTATTCAAGACATTCGACGCTGCGGATACTTTCGAGCGCGAGGATCGCAGCAGGACCTCCGATGCTGCCTAAGTAGAATCCTCCATATTTACGACAGGCATCTGTCACTTGTTGACTACGGTTTCCCTTGGCAATCATCACCATACTTCCTCCTTGCGACTGAAACAAATCCACATACGAATCCATACGTCCTGCGGTGGTCGGGCCAAACGAACCTGATGCCATGCCGGGAGGCGTTTTGGCAGGGCCGGCATAATAGATGGGATGATCCTTGAGGTATTGATGCATGCCTTCACCACGGTCGATTCGCTCTTTTAACTTGGCATGTGCAATATCACGACCAACGATGATGGTGCCATTCAGCGACAACCGTGTAGCCACCGGGTATTTGTCCAATTCATTCAAAATGTCTTGCATGGGACGGTTCAGGTCTATAGGTACGGCTACGCCTCCGCCGGCATGACGCAACGATTCCGGAATGAAACGTCCCGGATTCTCATCCAACCGTTCAATCCAGATGCCTTCCTTATTGATCTTGGCCTTGATATTTCGGTCGGCCGAACACGACACCCCCATTCCCACAGGACATGAAGCGCCATGACGCGGTAACCTGATAATCCGGATGTCGTGTGCAAAATATTTGCCGCCGAACTGTGCCCCTA